>DAOUTX010000146.1 GCA_030668465.1 Atribacterota bacterium
ACCACAAATTAAAGCAAATCTCTCCTTTCTCCAAGCAACATGATTAAAAAGATAGACCATTATTACAATTAAAATTAACCATTCCTTCTCCATTTATTTCCTCAATAATAATTTCAGCTAAAACGATTATTAATATAATTAAAGTTAATTAATAAATGAAAAAAGTTTGCATTTTTTTTATTAATATTTCCCCCCCCCTTCTTTTTCTTTGTCTTTTAGCTCGATTTTCCACCAGAAAGACTTAATGATTCAAATTAAATTTTAGATAATAACTAATTTATTAGGATTATATTAGTAAATAAAATTCTTTCTAAAAATATTTTTCAAATGGATTCTTTAGGAGTATAATTAATTTATATAAAAAAGGAGCAGGAGGTGGAAATGAAAAGATATGATAGTTTTGTAATGGGTCACATCTCTATTGATGAAAATATATATCAGGGAGAAGCTGTAAAGGAAATTGGAGGGGCAGTTTTCTATTCATCCTGTGCTTCCCATTCTATCGGTAATAAAATAGGTATTTTAACCAAGTTATCTCGAAAGGATAGAGAGTATTTGGAGGCATTTAACGTTCCCAAAGAAGATATTACTGCTTTAGATTCCAGAAATACCACTTCCATAAGGAATATTTATCATAGCGCAGATAGAGAAAGAAGAACCTGTACTGCTCTATCGGTTGCCGACCCCTTCACCATTAACGATATCCCTGATAATATTGATTCCCAGATATATCATTTTGCCGGTCTCATCTCGGGAGAATTTAATAATGAGATGATAAAGTATCTGCACAACAAAGGGAAAGTTGCTCTGGATGTTCAAGGTTTCTTAAGGACTGTAGGGGAAAATAAAGAGATGGTCTTTAAAGATTGGGAAAAAAAGAAGGAATATCTCCCTTGTATTGATTATTTAAAAACTGATGCAGCTGAAGCTGAAATTATGACCGGAACAAAAGATAGAAAGAAAGCAGCGGAAATGCTCTTCGGATGGGGAGCGAAGGAAATTATGATTACGCACAATAAAGAAGTTTTAATTTATAATGGTAAAAAACATTATGCTTGCCCCTTAAAACCGAGGAACCTTTCAGGTAGAACCGGCCGGGGTGATACCTGTTTTAGTGCCTATATCACCGAAAGGTTAAATAAAGGAATAAAGGAAGCGCTTCTCTTTGCTGCTGCATTGGTTTCATTAAAGATGGAAAAACCTGGTCCTTTTAAAGGAACTAGAGATGAAGTAGAGGATTATATAAAAAAATTTTATTAATTATATAGTAGCTTAATAAGGCAAAGGAAAGGTAAAAAAATGAAACATTCTGAATTTGAATTTAAAACTTTTGATGGATTATCTCTCTTTGGTCAAAGCTGGCAACCGGAAGACCAGCCTTGGGCAGTGGTTTGTTTGGTTCATGGCCTGGGAGAACACAGCGGGCATTATGCCCATGTAGCTAATAGTTTAATTCAAGCAGGCTATACTTTAATTTCTTTTGATTTACGCGGACATGGTAAATCTGAAGGTCCGCGTGGTCACACTCCTTCCTATGAGGCTTTAATATGGGATATTTCTTCCTTGTTGGAAGTTGTAAATAAACAATTTCCTCAATTGCCCTCTTTTCTTTATGGTCACAGTTTAGGTGGTAACTTAGTACTTAATTATGTTCTTCGTCGTCAATCACATTTTAAGGGAGTAATTGTTACTGACCCCTGGCTCCGTTTAGCTTTTGAACCTCCTCGTTTTAAAATTATTTTAGCCCAAATTACTAATTACATCTGGCCTTCATTTTCCCAGAAAAGCGGTTTAAATACTGAGACTATTTCTCGTGACCCCGAAGTAGTTTATGCTTACGAAAATGACCCTTTAGCTCATGATCATGTCTCAGCTCGGATGTTTATCGGTAGTTATCAAGCAGGACAATGGGCATTAGAACATGCTTCAGAATTTTCTCTTCCTCTTCTACTTATGCACGGGGGAGATGATAAAATAATCTCTGTTAAGGCAAGTGGTGAATTTGCTGACCAGATAAGCGAAAATTATACCTTTAAAATTTGGGATGGCCTTTATCATGACATCCACAATGAACCGGAAAAAGAAGAAGTCTTCAAATTTTTAATAGACTGGCTTGATAAGGAAGTATTGAAATGATGTAAAATCAGAAGATCATAGAGCTCGATGATTTTAGAAATAATTATCAATTATCGTAGATGAAAATGGAGATGTATAAATGAATTCTACATTAGCAGTAGGATTATTATTAGTAATCGGATTCTTTGGTGGACTTATAGCCAGAAAGTTTAAACTCCCAACTATTAGCGGATATATTATTATAGGGATGGGTTTAAGTGTATTTAATGTTATTCCTAAAGAATTAACCAGCGGAGACTTAAGTGTAATTGTAGAAATTAGTTTAGGGATTATTGGCTATTTAGTGGGGGGCTCTCTTAATTTAGGAATATTAAAAAGGTTTGGGAAGCAGATTATGGCAATTACTTGCTCTCAATTAATGGGGGCATGGATATTAGTCACAGCATTAATGGCTTTTCTGACTCCTTTTATTATTAAGCTTGCCATTCCGAATCCCAATTTTTATCAAACTTATCTGCCTCCGGCTATAGTGGTTGGTGCTATTTCCTGTGCTACTGCCCCGGCAGCTACCATTGCCATAATTCGGGAGTATAAAGCAAGTGGTCCTTTAACCAGTACTTTACTGGCGGTTATTACCATAGATGATGCTCTTTGTATAATTGCTTATGCTCTGGGGTTGAGCGTTGCAGAAGTATTAACCATCGGCAGTCTTAGTAATATCTCCTGGCTTAAAGTAATAATGGTACCGGCATTAGATATAGGGGGAGCTATATTATTAGGGACAGTCTTGGGGTTTGGAATGACCTATTTAATCCGTTTTGCTGATATGAAAAAGAGATTATCAGTTATTGTTTTAGGAATAATTTTATTATGCGTAGGTATGGCGAAAATTTTAAATATTTCCAGTATTTTATCAAGTATGATTATGGGTTTTGTGGTAACTAACAGGATAAGACCTAATGAAAATGCCTTTGAAGTAATAGACGAAATTGATGAGATAGTCTTTGCTATGTTCTTTACTTTAGCAGGTGCACATTTTGATTTAGGGGTTATGAAAGAAGCGGGAATACTTAGTTTATTAATTGTTGCCGGTAGATGTAGCGGTAAATATATTGGAGCAAGAATAGGAGCAACTGTCTCTCATGCTCCTGCAGTGATTAAAAAATATTTGGGATTTGGTTTGTTTCCCAAAGCAGGAGTAACTGTGGGGTTGGCTCTTTTAGCCAAGCAACATCTTGTTTTCTCAGGTACAAGTATAGGAAATATAATGATAAGTGCCATATTGGCTTCGGTTATTATAAACGAATTGATTGCCCCACCGTTAACCAAGTATGCCCTTATAAAAGCTGGTGAGGCTTCTGAAATGAAATAAAAAGAAGGCGAAAAAATGAATTTTATGTTAATTCCACTAATCTGGTGTAGGGGTCGGATTTATCCGACCCAAGTTATTCTGGTAACTTTGTTATCGGGCTCGATGAATCGAGCCCCTACATATTACTCGTTACAG
>DAOUTX010000213.1 GCA_030668465.1 Atribacterota bacterium
GGTATAAAATTCGAAAGTAAAAAAGGACTATTATATTTTAATCGTTAAATCCCTCAAAAGGAGGGAACGGGGGAACCAAGATTTTGGGGTGAATCTCATTGCCTCTAATTTTAGTAATGAGTAGAGCAATCCTTTCAGCTCGAACCCGTCAGCTAACCTCGTCAGCGCGGAAGGAGATATGATAATCAGGATATATTTTTTAAATATTTCAGAGAAACTAAAATCGAATAGTTTCTCTTTTTTAGTTAAAAGGATACAATAAATAACTGATTTACTTTGAAGTTTAAAGAAAAATAAAATGAGGTGATGAATCTCTTGAAAATAATTATCATAGGAGCAGGAAAAGTCGGTTGTCAAATAGCTAAAACTCTTTCTTTAGAAAATCACGATGTAACATTAATCGAAAAAAATGATATAATCCGACAGTCTGCTCAAAATAATTTAGATGTACTCACTATTTTAGGCAATGGAGCTAATGTTCGTACTTTAGAAGAAGCAGGAATTAAACAAGCAGATATGGTAATCGCTGTAACCAGCAGTGATGAAGTAAACATGATAGCCTGTATGACTGCAAAACAATTTGGTGTACCTCAAAAAATTGCCCGTATTAGAAATCCTGAATATCTGTATGCCAATGCCTTATCACGAGAAAAATTAGGAATAGATCTTACTATCAATCCGGAAAGAGCTACCGCCAAGGAAATAGTTAAATTACTTAAATCTCCAATAAATGTTGCTCAAGTACAGAGCTTCGCCGGAGGGAAGGTTCAGCTTTTTGAACTTAAAGTTGAAGACAGTTTCCCTTTTATTAACCAACAATTAAAATCTATTATCTTTAAATATCCTGTATTAGTTGCCGCTATCTTCCGAAATGACAAAATAATTATTCCTGGCGGAGAAGAAAAAATTACTGCAGGCGATAACTTATATGTTTTAATTAAAAAAGATTATTTTTCAGGGCTAAGTGAAATTTTCAACGAAAAAACTCTGAATATGCAAAATGTTATGATTTTGGGAGGAAGCAGAATTGCTATTCAAACTGCCGCAATATTAGCAAAACTCGGTATTGATACTAAGTTGATTGAAAGAGATAAAGAAAAATGTGAAAAAATTGCCGAAAGTCTTCCTCGCACCCTGGTAATAAATGGTGATGGTACCAATATTGATCTATTAAAATCTGAAGGCATAGAAACCACCGATGGTTTCGTTGCAGTCACTGGATTTGATGAAGATAATCTTTTAGTAGCCTTATTAGCCAAACACCTGGGCACAAAAAAGGTAATTGCCAAAGTAGATAGAGTGAATTATATTCCTATACTGAAAAAAATTGGAGTAGATGCTGTGGTAAATCCCAGGATGACTACTGCTTCTGCCATCTTACGATTTATTCGAAGAGGGAAAATTATCTCTTTAACTTTGCTAAAAGAAGGAGAAGCAGAAGTTATTGAATTGATAGTTAGTCCCCACTCAAAAATTATCAACAAACCATTAAAAAAAGCTAATTTGCCCCAGGATACCATTATCGGCGCAATTGTTCGTAAAAATGAAGTTATCATCCCTCACGGTAATGATATCATTCAACCTAAAGATAGAATAATCATCTTTGCCTTGTCATCCGATATAAAGAAAATTGAAAAAATATTCGATGGTGGGGAGAAATAAAATTGAAATACAAGATTGTCCTAAATACCTTAGGAAGCCTTTTATTTTTTTTAGGATTAAGCATGCTGTTTCCTCTTTTGTATGCTATTTACTATCAGGAACCAGCAATTAATGCTTTCATACTTTCTATGGCAATTACTTCTTTAAGTGGTTTTTTACTATGGAAATACTTTTCTTCAGAAGAACCTATCGGTCATAAAGAAGGATTTGCTATTGCTGTCCTGGGGTGGATATTTGCTGCCGGCTTTGGAGCACTCCCCTTTTTATTTGCCGGTACTTTCCCCAGTTTTATTGATGCTTATTTTGAATCAATGTCCGGATTTACCACTACCGGGGCTACAGTACTTGTCCCTATTGAAGGAAACCCTTATTCAATTCTTTTCTGGCGGAACTTTATCCAGTGGTTGGGCGGCATGGGGATTATAGTTTTGGTAGTAGCTATCCTTCCGGCTTTGGGGGCAGGAGGAATGCAATTATTTAAATCAGAGGTCCCTGGACCGGAACCGGATAGGTTGAAGCCCAGAATTAAAGAGACCGCTAAACTTCTCTGGGCAGTATATATATTATTTTCTGTTTTACAGGTAGCTTGTTTATATTTTACCGGAATGTCCTTGTTTGATGCCCTTACCCA
>DAOUTX010000050.1 GCA_030668465.1 Atribacterota bacterium
AAAGAGTAGGAATCGCATTTTTTTATTAGGTAACAGGTAGATTTTATAAAAGTACTCTTTTATCAGTTTGCTCAGACTAAAAAAAATAGAAAAAAAGGGTAAAATAAGAGCATCTTATTTTTAAGGTGCTCTTATAATTTTATAAAGTTTTATTGTTGCTGAAGAGTGATAATCTAAAAGAGAAAATTATGTGAAACGAGAAATTGACAAATTTACGGAGAGAGGATATATTAACAAAAAGAATAATAAAAAATTTTAATGAAATCAAACTATTATTATAAAGAAAGAAAATGAAAAAGAGCATAAAAATAATAATTCCTATTGTATTTATATTTTTTTCATTACTATATATTATCTTAAGCTTTTCCATTGAACAGAGAAAAATGATTGGTGATGAAATGGGCTGGGATCCTGGATCAAGAGCGATGCCTATAGGTATCGGTTTTCTTATGCTGGGTGTATCAATTTACCTTTTCTTTAAGGAAAGGAAATCCGGAGAAGAAGAAATTACTTTAGATTTCGCCTCTAAAAAGTTAATTATTATTACTATAATGTTATCCATATTATATATCCTTTTCTTCAGATTTGTGGGCTTTGTTCTGTCCACAAATATCCTTCTATTTGCCCTTATTTATTTCTACTATAAAAGAGATATTAGATGGAATATGATCCAAAATTTTTCTATTGGTCTTTTCTTGAGCGTAGGGTTAATGATCCTATTTTATTCCATCGGGAGATTTACTACCCGTTTCCTTTTCCTTATAGGGAGAAACTCAAATATTGAAATCTTTTCGGGAAGACTTTTTATTACAGGAGTTACTTTCCTGGTACTTTTGTTTATTTTTTTTACTATGCTTCTCTTATTTAAAAAGGTAATAAAAAATGAAAACTTCAGAATCCCTCTCCTTTCGGGATTTATAGCCATAGGAGTAACGGAATTTATTTATATAATATTTAAACAGATATTTTGGGTGAGCTTAGCAAAAGGGTTAATATTCTGGTAGTCTCTGGAGGTATACCTTGGAAGAGCTAATTTCAGGTTTTTTACAGATTTTCAACGTGGGAACCATACTATGGATTGCCTTAGGTGAGGTTTTGGGAATTATTCTTGGTGCACTACCTGGTCTTACGGCAACAATGGGAATAGCGTTAATGGTTCCTATTAGCTTTCAGCTCTCCAACGCCTCAGGAATGGCTCTTCTTCTTGGAGTTTATTGTGGGGCTGTATCAGGAGCCTCAATTCCTGCTATTCTTTTAGGGATACCTGGAAACCCAAATGCAATAGCTACAGTATATGATGGTCATGCTATGACAAAAAAGGGTCTCGCTGGCCAGGCCCTGGGAGGTGCAGTTGTAGCTTCCTTTATTGGGGGGATTGCCAGCTTAATAATCTTAGTTTTATTTTCACCTTTAATTGCTAAAATGACTCTCGCCTTCGGTCCTGCAGAGAAAGCATGTCTTGCTATGGTAGGACTTACAATAATTGCCTCTGTTTCATCCGAGAACCTAGCAAAAGGAATACTAACCGGTGCATTGGGTCTTTCTCTGTCTCTTCTTGGTACAGATCCTTTTTCCAATGCTCTACGTATTCCATTTCCTGATCTACTTGCTAAAACTCCCCTTACCAGTGGTATAAATCTCATTCCAGCACTTATTGGACTTTTTGGTATTTCTCAGGTACTCTTGGATCTTGAGAGAATAAAACAAGGTCATATTGTTCCTCCACAAGTAAAGATTGATAAAGTCTTTCCTCCAATTAAAAAAATTGCCAGGATGTGGAGGATATTAATTGAATCAACTGGAATTGGAACTCTTATTGGCGCAATTCCTGGAACGGGGGCATCAATTGCTGTCTTCTTAAGTTATGAAAGGGCTAAAAATATAACTTCATCTCCTAAGTGGAAACTTGGGAAAGTAGGATCCGGATGCCTTGAAGGAGTAATTGCCCCTGAAGTTGCAAACAATGCAGTAACTGGAGGAGCTCTTATCCCTGCTTTATCCCTTGGAATCCCAGGTGATGCTGCTACTGCAGTACTCTTAGGTGCCCTGCTTATTAAAGGCGTTGTTCCTGGTTATCAGCTCTTTAGCCAGGAGATGTCTCTCGTATATGCAATTTTCTTTGCCCTATTTCTTTCTAATGTTTTTATGTTTACTTTTCAAATTCTTGGAGTCAGGTTATTCCCAAAAGTACTTGCTGTTCCAATGGCCATTCTCATCCCAATAATTTTGGTCCTTTCTTTAATTGGATCCTATGCCATTCAAGGACAGGCAATACTTTCTGCAATCTTTAATATGGGTGTGGCTCTCTCTTTGGGCATACTTGGATACTTCCTTAAAAAAGGTGGATACCCTATTGCCCCAATTGTACTGGGATTAATTTTGGGAGGGATGTTTGAAGAAAATTTTAGAAGGGCAGTAAAACTTGCAGGGGGTAATTATTTTGTTTTCTTTACCAAACCAATTGCTATACTGTTTATTACCTTGGCAATTTTTTCTGTTGCACTCCCTTTGTTAAAGAAGAGGAAATAAAAAATGAAAATTGTTTTTTTTGGAACAACAGGTGCAATTCAGAGTAAGGATAATACAAATGTCTCATTTTCCGTAGTAGAAAAGAAATTATCGATTCTTGTAGATAGTTCTGGAAATCCTGTTCAATATCTTAAGCGCGCGGGTATTGACCCTAAAAAACTTGATGTTCTTATTCTTACCCATTTTCATACAGATCATATATACGCCCTACCTTCACTTATCCATAATCTTTGGCTGATGAAAAGGAAGAAACCCTTAAGTATAATATCAAATCAATTCACTATTAATAAGGCAAAGGAGCTATGCTATGTTTTTTCCCTTTTATCAAAAGAAAGTCTTTTCTCGATAAACTGGGCAAATATTGATGAGGGAGAGATTGATATCTTTCCTGGGGTAAAAATTCAGCTTTTTTCGGTATTACATTCTGCACCTACTTCCGGGATTAAAATTATTACTTCTAACTCTTCTCTGGTCTATTCTTCTGATACCTCCCCCTCGAAAGAGGTGATTAGTAGAGCAAGAGGAGCAGAAGCACTTATTCACGAAGCCTCAGGAACCTTGAACCTGGAAGAGAAGCTTAATAAAGCAGGTCATTCCTCTGGTCGACAGGCTGGTGAAGTTGCCAAGAAAGCGGTAGTAAAATTTTTATTTCTATGTCATTTTGATTTTAGTGAAGGCTCATCTCAAGATAAAGTAGAGTTCGAAGCAAAAAATTCTTTTCAAGGGAAGGTAATTGTACCTGAGCTTTTCCGATTCTATGAGGTGTAAAAATGATTAATAACCAAGGATTTGCTGTTGTATTTGATTTCGATGGCACTTTAATTGATTCTAAAGAAGTTAAAACTTTAAATTATCTGAAAGCCTTTGAAACTATTTTTAAAACCAAGAAAGAAGTGAGAGAAAAAATAGTAAAATCGTGTGAAAGGACATCAGGTGCAAATAGATTTCTTCAACTTTCCGATACTCTAAAAACAGTTGGTTTAACTGCCAATGATAAACAAAAAGAATCTTGGAGTAAACTTTACTCTTTACTTAATAGTAAGTCTCTTAAAAAAATTCCTGAGTTTCCTTCGGTTAGAAGTATATTTGAAGAGCTAAACAAAAAAGGGGTTAAAATTTTTGCAGCATCAGGAATTCTGGAGGAAGAGTTTTTGCATGAACTTTCCAGAAGGAAACTAACGAACTTTTTTCTTAAAGCAAAAGGAGGAGACAAGTTAGGCTTTCTTAAATCTTTGAAAGAAAGAGGATTTTGGCCTATCTTATTTGTTGGGGATACAGTCTATGATGAGAAAACAGCTATAGAAGCAGGTGTATTGTTTTTCAAAATTGCCAAAGATAGTGATTTCTTAGATTTAATTATTTTTCTTAATAAAAATAAGAAATAAAATTATCTTACCATAATAGTCTTGTAAAAGATATAATCTTATCGTCTGTCATTGATACGAGTATCATACATTTTCTAAAAAATGACAATAAGTGGGAGGCATAATAGCATAATGAACGATAAATTAGCGATTCAGGGTGGAAGCCCTGTTGTAACTATTGATAAATCAGAACAGTGGAAACGCCCAATTAAAAAAGAGATGAAACTTATTAAAGAATTACTGGAAGATGATTTTTTATCCGGAGCTGGTACTGGATTACCTAAGGAGTTTGAAGAAAACTTTCGGAAATTTATAGGTGCAAAATATTGTTTAACAACCTGTGCCGGTAACTTAGCTTTAATGAGTGCTTTTTATGCGGTTAAAGTGGGACCTGGTGATGAAGTTATTGCGCCGGTATGGTCTTTTGCCTCTTCTTATGCCGGTGCTATTCATTTGGGGGCACGACCTGTATTTTGCGAAGTTGATCCGAGAAATATGCTTATCGATCCAAAAGACGCTGAAAGAAAAATAACAAAACGTACTCGAGCAATAGTGAGTATACATTTTGGTGGCAATATATGTGATATGGACACAATTTTAGAAATTGGTAGAAAATATGGGATTGCTATTATTCAGGATGCAGCTCATGCTCACGGAGCAGAGTGGGATGATAAAAAAATTGGTAGTTTTGGAGATATTACCTGTTTCAGTCTCCAAGGATCAACTACCACTCCCCAGAGTGGGAAACCGGTAGCAGGTGGAGAAGGTGGAATAGTAACCACAGATAGTAGGGAATTTTATGAACGTATGCTGATATATTGTCATTTACATAGACCTGAAATTCGAGATTTAGTTACCCCCGATTATCGTATATTTGATGAGGAGGGATTAGGTCTAAAATTTAGAGCTCATCCTTTAGCTTTAGCAATAGCGCAAGTGGCTCTGGATAATCTTGAATACAGAATTAGGAAAACTAATGAATTTCGAGAAAAAATACTTAAGGAGTTTAAAGAATTATCGGGATTAGAACCTGAATATTCTTATCCTAAAACAAAGAGAATAAGTATTTATGGGGGAGTTAAAATTATTTATAATCCCGATGAATTTGAAGGCTTATCATGTGGAAGATTCGTTGATGCAGTAAAAGCAGAAGGTGTTCCTATAATTAAAGGACCTGGCTCAACTCAAAAGTTACAGCATCTGAAACCGCAATTTTCTAAAGGATTTGATCTTTGGGGGCATAATCGAGGTACATTAGGGAGAGAGTTTTTAAATCTTCCTCAATATATAGGATATAAAAAAGGTGACTTTCCAATAGCTGAATACTTAAGTGAGAATTTCTTTACTATTCCTACCTATATAGAACCCAAGGAAGGTTTCTTTGATCAATGTATTGAAGCATTTCAAAAAGTTGTTAAAAATTATAAAACTCTTTTATCAGAGTGAACTCATATATGAAAACAGAAAAGAAGTAATGGAAGTTTTACTTTGTCCGATAATTTAGTAAAAATAAATGAGATAAGAGAAAAATTTTGGTAAGTATATTTGTAAATACTATTGCTAAATTTTGAAAAAACTTATAACATAATATATTGATTTAATAAAGAATTAATTATATATAGAAATTATAAATAATTACAATGAGCCTTTATAATTTGTTCATAAGGGGTTAATTATGAAAGATAAAGATAATTTTTTAGGTAAAAATTGGTTATTGGATACAGCTGAAGGGATAAAATTGTATCGTGATGTTGCAGTTCCATTAAGAAGAGAAGTTGGGATTATTGATACTCATACCCATCATAATTTAAGACAGATTGTAGAGAATAATCCTTTTTCTAATATTTGGAGGGCTGAAGTTCTTGAAACGAGAGAAGAATATAAAAATTGCGATCATTATATTATTCAATTAGCGGCAAAGTTTCCCGGTTTTTCTCAGGCTCTGGCCAGAGATCCAAAAATTTCAGATTATGATAAGTGGGTAGCCTTATGTAAAGTTTTTCCTAATCTTGAAGGGAACCATGTTCATCAGTGGATGCATTTAGACTTAAAGAGGATATTTGGAATTGAGGAATTACTGAGCGTAGAGTCCGCAGATAGAATATGGGAAAAAGCAAATGATCGTTTAAAGCAAAAGGATATGTTGCCACAGGCAATTCTAAGAAAAGTTAGAGCCAAAGTAATTTTTACTACTGATGATCCTGCAGATGATTTAATATATCACAAGTTGGCTAATAGCATAGAAAGTATAACTTTTTTACCTACTTTTCGACCGGATGCCTATTGTAACATTTTCGAGGATAATTGGAAATTGAACGTTAAAAGAATTTGCGAATTAACTGAGCAAGACACAACTCTTAAAGGTTTGATTAAAGCTTTAAGGATAAGACATGCTTATTTTGCTGAAAGGGGAGCAAAGGCAAGTGATCATGGTTTATTGGAACCTTATGGGTTGAAAATTGAGCAAAAAAGAGCAGAAAAAATTTTTCAAAATGCCTATGATAAAGGAGAAAAGTATAGTCTTAGATCTAATGAAACGAAAGAATTTATTTCTTATATGATGCATAAGTTCTGTGAAATGAATCAAGAGAAAGGCATGGTTACCCAAATACATTACGGTACAATTAGGAATGTTAATGAATATTTATTTAAAAATTGGGGAACTGATGTGGGAGGTGATGCTTCAGCAGAAAGTGTGAATATTGTTGAAAATTTAACGCCTTTATTATCGTGGTTTTTTAGCGGGGAAAACGATAATCAAAGCCATTTAATATTATATCCTATGAACCAAATATTTGCTCATACTAATTTGATGTTGGAAAGGGTTTTCCCTAATGTACATTCTGGATTTCCCTGGTGGCATAATGATTCTCCTTATATTATGGAACAATATTTATTACATATTGCTAATTCTTCTTTACTTACTTCAAGCGGAGGTCCGGTATGTGATGGAAGGAAAATTTTATCAGAGGGAAGCAGGTTCGAAGTCTTTGACAGGATAATATGTAAAACAGTTGGAAAGCTTGTTTCGAGCGGACAAATGACTTATAGTGGTGGTGTGAGAATGTTAAAAGCTTTGATGTATGAAAATCAAGTAAGATTATTTAGCTTAAAAGGAAAGTTTAGGATTTAATCCTAAATTATATTTTTTTCCTACTGTCTATCAAGCAATTAATCCTTGTCCACCAATTTTTTATTTCTAATGAATATTTTATTACGATCTTATATAAAACAAAATTATATAAAACAAAAGTTGACAAAACTAAAACTCATCTTGTATAATAAGAATAGGATAAAAGTAGAAGCTACTTCTGTAATGTAGAAAAGCAGTAAGGGAAACAAGATGAAAAAATCCCCCAAATATCCTATAAAAGTTTTAAATAAAACCCTCTCTATTCTGGAAATTTTACTTCAACAAGGTTCTGCTATGAATATGACTGAAATCAGTGAAAAATTAGGATTCTACCCCAG
>DAOUTX010000021.1 GCA_030668465.1 Atribacterota bacterium
AAGCTTTATTTGACATCGGGATAGCTGGACCTTTTGTAGGTTTGGTCCTCACTATCCCTACTATAATAATCGGGCTTAAATTATCAGAAGTAGCAGTAATTTCAGAAATCGAAGGACCTATTATACCTCTGGGAAGTTCCATCCTGTTCTCACTTATAGAAAAAACGATGTTCGGGTATCTTCCCGAAGGCCAGGATATAATCCTGCACCCTATAGCTTATGCGGGCTGGGTGGGATTATTTGTAACTGCTTTAAACCTTCTTCCTGTTGGACAATTAGATGGCGGACACATAATTTATTCCTTGTTCGGTAAAAATAGCAAAATTGTTTATTATATAACCTTGGGTATTTTAGGCCTTATCTGTATATTTGTTAATCCAGCGTGGACCTTATTATTTGTCTTACTTCTGATATTTGGATTTAAACACCCCCCACCATTAGATGATTATACACTTTTAGACAAAAGAAGGAAAATGTTAGGAATCTGTGCTTTAATTTTCTGTGTCCTATCCTTTACTCCTGTACCTTTTCGAATTTAATAAAAAATAAATTTCACCTTAACTATTTCTTATAAATTAATAAAATATTTTATTCTCCGATAAAATCAATAAACTTGACAATTATACTCGCGCATGATAAGATTTTTTCATAATCAAACATACTATAATGGGAGTGTACCTAGGGTTCCGTTCTTCCTAAAGAAGCCTGGACCGAGCGGTATAAAGCATTTATTTATAAATGCCACACTTTTAGGACAAAAGCCTGAAGGATAGGTTCCATAAATTAGAACTAATTCCTCAGGTTTTTTATTAACAAATTAAAAAGTAAATATGTCGTAATAATTTCAGCCTTGTATCCAAGTCTATTTACTAAAAAAAGAGGGGGCGATTACTAATTAACAATTAAATATGGCTTCAGAGATTTTACTTAAATCAAAAAAGCAATTAAATTATTAAAGGGAGTATAAAAAATGAATAAGAAATTATTAGTGTTTCTAATATTAGTAATCTTCATGTTTTCTCTTACAGTTGCTTCAGCAAAAATGATTAAAGTTGGCGGCGTAGCATGCTTAACGGGAGCAGCAGCTACTTACGGAGCATCCACTCGTAATGGTACCAGATTAGCTTTTGATGAACAAAATGACTTAGGCGGAGTTGATATCGGAGGAGAGAAATATTTAATCCATTATATCTTTGAAGATGATCAGGGCTCTCCCGAGCAGGCAGCTAATGCCTTTCGTAAGCTTATAGATCAAGATGAAGTATACGCTATTCTTGGCTCGGTAATGAGCAGTTGTACTTTAGCCGGTGCTCCTATCGCCCAAGATTCTGGCGTTCCGGTTATTAGTCCTACTTCAACCGCTGTTCAAGTTACCAGAACCGGTGATTATATTTTCCGCTCTTGTTTCCTTGATCCCTTCCAGGGTGCCGTAGTTGCTTCCTTCAGCTATAATGACTTAAACGCAAAAACTGCAGCAGTAATCTTTGATAATGCCAATGATTACACCAAAGGTTTAGCAGAGGCTTTCAGGGAAAGTTTTGTAAGCATTGGCGGTGAAGTAGTAGCTTATGAATCTTTTACTGAAGAAGCTACAACCGTTGATTTTTCTGCTCAATTAACCAATATCAAGTCCGCTAATCCGGATGTAATCTTTTTAGATGCCTATTATTCTGCTGCCGCTTTAATGGCTAAACAGGCTCGAGCTTTAGGGATAACTGTTCCTTTTGTTGGTGCAGATGGATGGGATTCCGCAGAATTTACTAAACTTGGTGGAGAAGCAGTAGAGGGAGGATATTTCTGCAACCATTACTCTCCAGCTGATCCAAGACCAATAGTGCAAAACTTTGTAAAGAAATATACAGAAGTATATGGAGGAACCCCTGATGCTTTAGCCACTTTAGCCTATGATGCTGGTTTGATTCTAATCGACTCCCTAAATAGAGCCGGTTCTTTAGATAGAGCAGCTATTAGAGATGCCATTATGGCAACTAATTTAGAGTGTGTTTCAGGCGTAATCACTTTTGATGGATGGGGTGATCCTATAAAAAGTGCTGTAGTAAATAAAGTGGAAGGTGGAAAATTCGTCTTCCAGAAATTTGTCCAACCGTAAAAACATAAACAAATCTAAAAAATATTTTTTGGATATTGAATCAACTTCTACATCAGGACATTGCAAAAAGCAATGTCCTGATGTATTATATAACATAAATAGGAAAAATACTTTCCAAAAGAAACGGAACAGATATGACTAAAAAACAAATTTCTTCTTCTGTCAACAAAAAAATGTTAGCTTATGATAAATTACCCAATTGGAAAAAATATGCTTTCATTTCCGCAATTACCCTATTCTTTTTAGCTTTATATATATCATTTTTTGGAATTCAAGCCTTTTTTCAACAGTTAGTAAATGGAATCCAGCTGGGAAGCATTTATGCCTTGATTGCTTTGGGCTACACCATGATTTATGGAATTATCAGGCTCATTAATTTTGCTCATGGTGACCTTTTTATGTTTGGAGCTTACATCTCTTGTTTTTTGGGTAATTATCTAATGGCCCATAATTTCAGGTATCCTTTTATAGTAGTTTTGATTTTTTCTATGGTCGTAACCGCTCTATTGGGGATGGCCATTGAGAAAATCGCTTATAAACCTTTAAGATTTAAGCCCAGATTAGCGGCTTTAATTACTGCTTTAGGTGTTTCTCTTTTTTTAGAAAACTTTTTTGCTCTATCGCCGCAAAATGTCCCCTTTCCTCTAAATAAGATTGTCTTCGGTCCAAAATATATCCTCTTCCCGGCATTAATTGCCGAAAAAACATACAATATTGGTGGAATAGCTATTAATAATATAAAAATTTTAATTGTCATAATAACCATTATTCTAATGATAGCTTTACAATATATTGTAAAAAAAACTATGATAGGAAAGGCAATGCGGGCGGTAGCTTTTAATAAAGATGCTTGTTTAATGATGGGCATAAATATAGATAAAGTTATTTCCATAACTTTTGGTATAGGCATTTCTCTTGCCGCTGCTTCCGGAACATTATATGCCCTAACCTATGGGCAATTACAATCACCCTACCTGGGAATCTGGCCCGGCCTTAAGGCTTTTATAGCAGCAGTTTTGGGAGGTATCGGGAATATTCCGGGAGCTATGTTGGGAAGCTATGTGATGGGTGTCTCAGAAACCTTTGCTACTTCCATTAATTCAAATTTTGGTTACGGAATTGCTTTCGTAATACTTATAGTAGTCTTGGTATTTAAACCAGCAGGACTCTTGGGAAAATTTACCAAGGAAAAGGTATAAACTTATGAAAATAATAAAGAATATTTTTAATTTAATTAAAGGATATTATAAGTTTATATTAATTACAGCTCTAATTTATTTGTTATTTCAGATATTTGATGGAAGTATCCCCATTGCCCCCCGCCTTCTTACCCGATATTACATGCAGATTATTATGTTTGCCTTGATAAACATTATAATGACTGTAAGTTTGAATTTAATTAATGGATTTACCGGTCAATTTTCTATCGGTCATGCAGGTTTTATGTGTATCGGAGCATACACGTCAGCCTATTTTACTACTATTTTATTTAAGGCAGCAAACATGGCCTATTTTCCTCAATTGGCACTTTTTATTTTTTCTCTGATCATGGGAGGATTAGTGGCGGCTTTTGCCGGATATCTCATCGGATTACCCACTTTAAAATTAAGAGGAGACTATTTAGCGATAGTAACTTTGGCTTTTGGAGAAGTAATTCGCTCAATCGTTCGCAGTTCTGATGAGATAGCAGCCTTTTTAAACCAAATAGGATTAGTTAAATTTTCAGAAACTATTGCCAAAATAAGTGGACCCCGGGGACTATCCACCATACCAAATCTTTCTAAATTCTGGTTAGTATATCTTATTACTATATTATCAGTTATCATAATGCGTAATTTTATTTACTCTACCCACGGCAGAGCCTGCCTTTCTATAAGAGAAAATGACGTTGCAGCAGAAACTATGGGTATTGATACTACTCGTTATAAAATTATTGCTTTTAGCCTTAGTGCTTTTTTTGCCGGAGTAGGTGGTGGACTTTTTGCTCATGTCTTAAGATTTATCCATCCAAATAATTTTAGTTTTATAAAATCAATCGATTACCTTATCTTTCTTTACGCTGGAGGAATGGGAAGTATTACCGGTTCAATTTTAGCTGCTACCGGACTTACAATTCTCCCCGAGTTTTTAAGGATGATTAACTTCCAACAATGGAGGATGGTCATTTATCCATTACTTTTAATAATTTTAATGTTAAGAAAACCGAGTGGTATCTTTGGTAATCGTGAATTTTCGTTTTTAATTCCCAAAAGGAAAGAGGTAAATTAGATGGTGCTTTTGGAATTAAAAGATATGTGTTGCTATTTTGGTGGATTGAAAGCTGTTGAAAAATTTAATACTAAAATTAAAAAAGGGGAATTAGTTGGTCTTATCGGCCCTAACGGTGCAGGAAAAACTACTGTATTTAATGTAATCACCGGGATATACCCTCCCACCTCGGGAGAGATTTTCTTTCAGGAAGAAAATATCGGAGGATTGCCTTCACATAAAATTACTCAAAAAGGAATTGTTCGAACCTTTCAAAATATTCGCATTTTCCCAACTTTAACTGTTTTAGAAAATATTATAATCGCCTATCACTTTCGCACTCACTATAGCATCTTATCGGGTATACTAAGAGATGACAATTACCATCAAGAAGAAGAGGAAATGAGCAAAAAAGCTATGGAATTATTGCACCTCTTTGATTTACATACTTATCATATGAACCCAGCCGGAAGCTTACCCTATGGTGAACAGAGAAAATTAGAAATTGCTCGCGCTTTAGCCACTGAACCAAATATTATTTTGCTGGACGAACCTGCTGCAGGAATGAACCCTTATGAAACTATCAAACTGATGGAATTAATTAAACGCATTAAGGAAAAATTTGGTTTAACAATTTTTCTGATAGAACATCATATGCAATTTGTAATGGGAATTTGCGAAAGAATTATGGTAATGGATTTTGGGATGCAGATCGCAGAAGGAACCCCTCAGGAAATACAAAAAAATCCAAAAGTAATTAGAGCTTATTTAGGAGAATAAAGAGATGTTAAAAATACATAATTTAGATGTATCTTATGGCCCAATTCGGGCCCTCAAAGGAATCTCCTTCGAGGTTAAAGAAGGGGAAATAGTAACCCTAATTGGAGCAAATGGAGCCGGTAAATCAACAACCTTACGCACTATTTCCAATCTTATCAAACCCCAAAACGGAAGTATTACTTTTTTAAATAAAGACTTATTGCCTGTACCAGCATATGATTTAGTAAAATTAGGTATAGCTCATGTCCCGGAAGGAAGAATAATATTTGGACCACTGACAGTTCATGAAAATTTAGAACTTGCTACCTGGGGAAGAAAAGATAAAATAGCAATTCGGGAAGATTTAAATAAAGTTTATGACTTGTTTCCCTTACTGAAAGAACGAAAATTTCAACTTGGAGAAACCTTGTCCGGGGGAGAACAACAGATGTTAGCTTTAGGTCGTGGTTTAGTGGCTCGAGCTAAACTTATGTTATTAGATGAACCATCTATGGGTTTGGCCCCCCTTTTGGTTCAAGACATATACCGAGTAATAAGACAGGTAAATGCTGAAGGCACTACTATTTTATTGGTAGAACAAAACGCCCATATGGCTTTAGAAGTAGCTCATCGAGCTTATGTTTTGGAAACAGGAAATATTATCTTAGAGGGTCCTGCTGATGAAGTCGCTAAAAATCCTAAAGTAATTAAAGCCTATTTAGGATAATTCTTAAATATCTCCATTTTAATATTTCAGATATGAAACTTTTGAGAATTTATTAATATGTTCCTCTTTGTAAATCCCTTCTTATCTTCATTTTTCACAATTTCTTTATTTTCTTCATTACTTGTGGACTTATTCGTTATTCCTACTATAAAATTTTTAAAAAATGAAGGATTTTTTAAATTTTATTTAGAACCTCATTTAATATTAAAGGGTAAATTAAGTTTAAATTCCCATAAAGCTTGCTTGATTTTATCTTGAGTTTCTTTTAATACTTCTCTGGAAGATTTATTTATAAAGGTAGTTTCTGAATCATCTAAAGAGATTATTTTATTATTACGAATCAGGAGCGTAGAGGTAGTTCCTTTTACTAAAATATTTATTTCATAGGAGGCCAAATCAATGCTAAGGAATTTATCCAGATTTTTAGCAGTTTCTACCGTTTTCGGGTAAAGTTCATGACCTATCGGAAATGTTAAATTCAATATAGTAGTATTATCAATATAAATAGCAGCATTACAAAAAGACTCTTCGTATGTATATTTGATATCTACTTTAAGATAATCAGTAGTTACTCGTCTATCAATATCTATTCCTTTTTCTATTAATTTATTTCTTACATAATTAATCCTATTTTCAGTTTCTGGGTGAGTTTGAAATATTCCCAAATTTACTTCAGGTTTAAACATTTCCCGAGTATACAGTCTTTCTAAGAAAGTTAAAAAACCCACCGAATTGTATCCCGCCTTAATCAAGAGATTTATAGCAGTTAAATCTGCTTCTTCTTCATATTCTCGACTATATTGATTAAGAAAGGTTATAGTAGTAAGTTTTCCCAAAACAGCAACATTGGGTTCTCCGGTTAAAAGAGCCCCTAAAATAGTCAGCAAAGTGAATTTAGTATTATCTCTGGTCTGTTTTAAGGCATGATTATGGATTACGTGGGCAATTTCGTGGGCTAAAATTCCAGCAAGTTCGTCATCTGACTGAACATAATCAAAAAGGTCATAAGTTACATAAATATATCCACCCGGAATAGAAAAGGCGTTGGGCCCTTCTATATTTAATATCTTGAAATGATAATTCATCTTTTTCAACTCAGAATTTCTGGCTAATTTATTGCCAATTTCATTAATCAATGAATTTTGATTTAAATCTTCAATTACTTCATATTTTTTCTCAATATCTTCAGATAGTTTCTTCCCTAATTTCTGCTCTTTGTTTAAGTCTCTTTCGGCAGAAAATGAATTAAAACTTGCCAATAAAAAAGCCATTAAAAGAAAAACTATCACGGAAACTAATTTATTTATTAATTTTCTATTTTTTCTCATTTTTTAATAAATTCTTGAAAATGTTCCAAAGCAAAATTCAGAGCATCTTCAATCCCCTTAGCTTTCTTCCCTCCGGCTTGCGCAAAATTGGGAGCTCCACCTCCTTGGCCTTCAATAAATTTTGCCGCTTCTCTTATCAGTCCATTCATATCATATTCTAAAGCCCTGGAACAGGCAAACAATATCTTTGCCCCATCGTTTTTAACCCCAAATAACGCAACTACACTATCATCCAGATTAATAATTTTCTGTACCAATCCCCTTACTTCTTGAAAGTTATTTTCTTCAAACACTTTGTTTATAATCTTTATTCTATTACCTCTCAGGGAAGATTCATCAATAAATCTTTTTGCTTCATATTCTTGTAATTTTTCTTTAAATTCTTTCAATTCCTTCCAAATTTCTTTTCTCTCCTCAAGCATTCTATCTATCGCTTCTTTTAGTTCGGAATCTTTAATCGTTAATTTATTAGAAATATTTTTAATCACTTCATTCTTCCAGAAATAATCTTTCCGGGCTCGCCTTCCGCAGATAAATTCCAGACGGATTTTTTCTCCTCTCTTCTCCCATTTAGTAATTTTAATCATTCCCACTTCCCCGGTTGCCCGACAGTGAGTTCCTCCACAGGCAGAAAGGTCGAAATCTTCCACTTCAATTATTCTTATCCTTCCAGTTTTTTCGGGTACTTTCCTCAAATTTAATTTCTTTAACTCCTCTTCTCCCTCCACAAAATAGCACTTTACAGGTCTATTATCAAAGATAATTTCATTAGCACATTCCTCTGTTTTTTGGGCTTCCTCTTCGGTTAGCTTTTCTTTTGCAATATCCAAAGTACAAACTTCTTCTCCTAAATGAAAAGATAGGGTTTCAGCGCTCCATAACTTCATAAAAGCCCCGGATAAGATATGCTGCCCCAAATGTTGCTGCATATGGTCAAACCTTCTCTTCCAATCTATCTTTCCGACTACTTCGGAATTTATTTTTCCTTTTAGTTCTTCTTTTAAAATATGGATTATCTTCTCATTATCCTCTATTACATCAACTATTGATACACCCTGAATATAACCTAAATCATTTGGCTGACCACCAGAGGTAGGATAAAAACAAGTGTTATCTAAAATAAGAGCAGGTTTGCCATCTATTTTTATTTTTTCTAATATTTTTCCTTTAAACTCTTGCAGATATGGTTCTTCATAATATAATCTTTTACTCAATACCCTTCCACTCCCTTTAAAATTAGTATCTCGTATCTCGTGAATCATATCTCGCTGAGAACTAGTTAGTTAGTTAATTAGTTACCTGGTTGGATGGTTAAGAAAATAAAAGAAAAAAACCAGGAACCGGAATAAAAAAGCTTACATTAACCTTTTAAAATATTTATATAGTTCTATTATTTTTATTATAATACAAAAAGCCAATCTAAACAAAAAAAAGAGTCTTGAATTCGTACGCACTACGAACATAAGACTCTTTTTATTTATATCAAGTATGATAGGTTATATTAAGACCATTCTATCTTCTATATACTTATCTTTTCGATTGCCTAATATTGAAAACTGTCTTACTAAATCATCCACATTAATCTTTTCTCTTTCTTCTCCTTGAATATCAAAAATATTTCGTCCCCTATCCATCATCACAGTACGATTACCCACTTCCAAAGCTTGCTTCATATTGTGGGTAACCATTAAAGTAATTAAGTCTCCCTGTCGCTCCATAACTAAATCTTGTGTTAATTTCAAAATCTTTTTACTGCTTTCCGGATCCAAAGCTGCTGTATGTTCATCTAAAAGTAAAACCTTGGGTTTAAACATGGTAGCCATCAACATGGTCATTGCCTGCCGTTGCCCCCCGGAAAGTAAGCCCACCTTTTTTGAGATATTATCTTCCAGTCCTAAATTTAATTCACTTAGTTTTTCCCGAAAAAAATTGCGTAAATTTTCATTAATCCCCAAGCGTAATCCTCTTTTTTCTCTTTTTAAAGATAAAGATAAATTTTCCTCAACAGCCATATAAGGAGCAGTACCCAAAAGGGGATTCTGAAAAACCCTTCCAATCCAACGAGCTCTTTGATATTCAGGCTGATTATTAATCATCTCTCCTGATAACCTTATTTCCCCTTTATCCTGCTGTAGAGTTCCAGCAATTAAATTTAATAATGTTGACTTGCCAGCACCATTACTGCCGATAATCGTAACAAAATCGCCTTTTCCAACCCGTAGATTAAAATTATCCAAAGCCAAAGTCTCATGAGGACTATTTTTAGCAAAATATTTAGTCAATCCTTTAATTATCAGCATTGATTAAACTTCCTTTCCATTATTATTTTGAAGATCTTTTCTTCCTAAATTAAATCTATCTGCAAAATTAAGTTTACCTTTAATAAAAGGCACGCTTAAGGCTATTATTACCAGTAAAACAGAAATCATTTTCAAATCTCCTGGCTTAAAGCCAAAACTATAACCATAACGTAAAGCAATTATCATAATTAAACGATAAACCAAAGAACCAACTAATACAGCGATTGTCCTCCAGAAAATAGTAGGAATTTTTATAATACTAATACCGATGATTACACAGGCTAATCCCGCAACTATTGTACCTAAACCCATATTTACATCGGCAAATCCAGAATACTGGGCAAAAAGTGCTCCTGACAAAGCCACTAAAGCATTAGAAATGCAAAGACCCATAAGTTTCGTTAAATCTGTATTAACTCCCAGGCTCTTAATCATCTGTTCATTATCACCAGTGGCAATTATCGTTAACCCTATTTCCGTAGATAAGAAATAATCTATAATAAATTTCAGTATGACAACCAGAAACAGAAAAAAGAAAGGAATCAGATAATCCATCGACAAATTAGGAAAATAATTTTCTATTTCTCCTAATAAGGTTACTTTTCCCAATAAAGGAATGTTTGGTCTTCCCATAATTCTTAAATTAACCGAATATAATAATGTCATGGTTAAAATCCCTGATAAAAGATTGGTTAGTTTTAATTTGGTATGTAATAATCCGGTAATTAATCCGGCAAGGGAACCCGCTATTATGGCTAAAAATGTACCCAATAATGGGTCCCCTCCCGAAAAAATAACCTTGGCAACCACCGCTGCCCCCAAAGGAAAACTACCTTCAACGGTTAAATCTGGAAAATCCAATATCTTGTAAGTAATAAATACTCCCAAGACCATGATTCCAAAAACTAATCCTTGTTCTAACGCATGAAGAAAAAGACTTATCGGCATATTATCTGATCCTTTCTTTTAATAAGGGATTAATCACCCTGCACTTTACCATCTTTTATAATTTTATCCGCTGCTTTTATAATTTCTTCACTTACAGAAATCCCAATGGTTTTTGCAGCATCCAAGTTCACCACAAATTGTAATTCGTTTGGGTCAGTGATAGTCTGAATAGGAATATCAGAAGGATTGGCTCCCTCAATTACCTTTATTGCTATCTCTGCGGATTTCTTGCCTAAAGAAAAATAATCAATGCCATAAGAAGCCAAAGCTCCCCTATCAACCGAGCTCGGATCAGCAACAATCAGAGCAATCTTCTGTCGATTGCATACATTGATTACAGATTCCAAGGCTGATACCACCGTATTATCTGTGACAATATATATTGCTTCCACCCTGCCAGCCAAAGATTGAGCTGCCATTAATACTTCACTGGAATTGCTTACCGTTACTTCTACCAGCTTAAGGCCAAGTTCTTCGCAAACCTCTTTTGCCACCTCAATCTGAACCACTGAATTAGCTTCACCGGCATTATAGATAGTCCCTACGTTTTTAGCTGCAGGTAAAAATTGAGGAATGAGTTCTACCTGTTGTTTGTTTGGAGCAGCATCACTCATTCCGGTAAGATTATTCCCGGAACTTTCCCAGCTTTGAGCTAAGCTTGCTGCGACCGGATCAGTTACTGCGTTAATAACTATCGGAATTTCCTTGTTAACCTGTAAAGCTGCCTGAGCAGTGGGAGTAGCAATGGCTACAATCAAATCCACCTTATCATCTTTAAATTTCTGAGCAATAGAAATAGCATTAGTAAAATCTCCCTGTGCATTTTGCAAATCATAGACTACATCTACGCCTTCCTTATATCCCGCTTCTTCCATAGCTTCTTTAAATCCATCCCGGGCAGCATCTAAAGCCGGATGTTCCACAATCTGAGTTATCCCAATAACCAAAGGCGCTGCTGCTACAATGGAACACACTGCCCCAACCACCATAAGAATCACTACTAATAGTAAAATTGATAAATTTTTCATAATTTTTCTCCTTTTTTAAATATTTTTTTATTTTTTTGTACAATACTCAGCTGATAGAAATTTAATTTCCCATTTCACCTCCTTTCTTTTTTCTCGATAAAAAAACTAGCTTCTTTCAGAAAATAAAAGTAGGGCCAAAGATGTTAAAATTAAAAACACCTATGGCCCTACTTTTTAATTTATAAAAAGAAAAACCACAGGCATGCCTTGGGAGACACATGCCTATGGTTTCATTTTGATAATAGCAATCTAAATCAGCATTACTATTTAT
>DAOUTX010000091.1 GCA_030668465.1 Atribacterota bacterium
TAGACGGCCATCATCTAAAATCTGCAACAAAACATTAAAAACATCGGGGTGAGCTTTCTCAATTTCATCAAAGAGAATAACTGAATAAGGTTTGCGCCTGACAATTTCAGTAAGTTGACCACCTTCTTCGTATCCCACATAGCCTGGCGGAGCCCCGATTAAGCGGGCTACACTGTGTCTCTCCATATATTCAGACATATCAATACGTACCAAGGTATTTTCATCATTAAATAAAAAATCAGCTAAACTTCGAGCAAGCTCAGTTTTCCCTACTCCTGTGGGTCCCATAAAGATAAATGACCCTACCGGTCTATTGGGGTCGGCTATCCCCACCCGGGATCTTCTGATAGCATTGGAAATTAATCTAATCGCCTCATCTTGCCCGACTACTCTTTGTTTAAGCTCTTCTTCCATCCTGACTAATTTATTTGCTTCACCCTCCATAAGTCGACCAACAGGGATACCAGTCCATTTAGAGACAATCTCAGCAATATCCTCTTCATCCACTTCTTCTTTAAGCATTTTGTTTTCTTTTTGCAAAGAAGCTAACTTTTTATTTTTTTCTTCCAAATCTTTTTGGAGTTTAGGTAACACCCCATACTTTAACTCTGCAACTCGATTAAGATTCCCCTCTCTTTCCGTTTTTTCCGCTTCCAATTTTGATTTTTCAATATTACTCTTTATCTCATGAATTTTTTGAATACCTTCTTTTTCATTATTCCAATGCAATTTCATACTATCTCTTTTTTCTTTAAGGCTACTTAATTCTTGCTCTATCTTTTTTAAACGTTCTTGGGAACTGGTATCTTTCTCTTTCTTTAGGGCTTGTTTTTCTATCTCTAATTGAATAATCTTTCTCTCCACTTCATCTATTTCGATAGGCATACTATCAATCTCTATTCTTAGGCTGGCAGCTGACTCATCAACTAAATCGATAGCTTTATCAGGTAAAAATCTATCTGAAATGTAACGATCAGATAAGATAGCCGCTGCAATTAAAGCCGAATCTTTAATTTTTACCCCGTGATGCACTTCGTATCTTTCTTTTAAACCTCTTAAAATAGCAATAGTATCTTCTGATGAGGGTTCTTTAATTAGCACAGGTTGAAAACGTCGCTCTAAAGCTGCATCTTTTTCGATATATTTTTTGTATTCTCTTAAAGTAGTCGCCCCGATACAGTGTAATTCTCCCCGGGCTAAAGCTGGTTTTAACATATTAGAAGCATCTATGGCGCCTTCGGCTGCTCCTGCTCCTACTAAAGTATGAATTTCATCTATAAAAACAATTATTCCCCCTTCAGATTCCTGAACCTCCTTTAAAACTGCTTTTAGACGATCTTCAAATTCCCCTCTATATTTTGCACCTGCTACCATAGAACTTATATCCAAGATTATTATTCTCTTATCCTTTAATCCTTCCGGGACATCTCCCCGTACAATTCTTTGAGATAAACCTTCAGCGATGGCTGTTTTCCCTACTCCAGGTTCACCAATCAACATAGGATTATTCTTCGTACGCCGGGAAAGAATTTGCATAACCTTCCTTATTTCATCATCCCGACCGATCACCGGGTCAAGTTTACCTCTTCTGGCTAACTCTGTTAAATCACGAGAATAACGTTCTAAGGCCTGATATTTCTCTTCAGGATTTTGATCAGTCACCCTTTGGCTCCCTCGAATATTTACCAAGGTTTGATAAATTTTATCTTTATTAATCCCTTCTTCTTTTAATAAATCACCAACTTTGGTTCCTACTGCTTCAACCAAAGCAATAAATAAATGTTCCGTACTAACATATTCATCTTTTACTTTTTGAGCTTCCTGTTGAGCCGTATTTAATATATTTTTAAGTTCATTTCCTATATGTTGTTGTCCACCGCTCCCTTCATAAACCTGAGGAATCTTTTCCAATAATCTTTCTAATTTTACTTTAAGTTCTTCAGAATTAACTTCTAACTTCTGCAATATTGAAGGAATAACTCCGTCTTTCTGATTAATTAAAGACAGTAGAAGATGCTGCCCTCTAATCTCTTGATGATTATAACTACTGGCAATTTGTTGAGCTTCTCCAATTGCTTCCTGAGCTTTTATGGTAAACTTATCAAATTTAATCATCTCTATTACTCCTTTGCAATCATTTCAGGGAACGGTTCTTTGACACGATTTCTAAACCTTTAACCAAAATATCATTTTCCTCTTCATTCCCCACAGTTATACGTAAAAAATATCTGGAGGTTGAGAAAATCGGATCAGAAGCTGTTTGGACTAAAATTCCTTGTTCTAATAAATTGTTATAAACTAAGTCTGAATTTTCTTTAGAACCCACCTCAACCAAAACAAAGTTAGTCCGTGAAGGATGAGCTTTGAAAGGTGGAATTTCGTTTATTCTGTTTGTTAATTTTTCGCGTTCTTCAATAATTTTCTTTATGCTATCTTTTAGAATTTCTTTATTTTCAAAAACTACCTGGGCGACAAGTTGAGAAAAAGTATTTACATTAAAGGGGCTCTTAACTTTTCTTATTTCATTTATAATTTCAGGATTAGAAAGTAAATATCCCACCCGTAAACTGGCTATACTGTAAGCTTTGGAAAAAGTTCTAATAATAACTAAATTATCGTAACGAGATATAAAGGGTACAAAAGTCTTTTTTCCAAACTCATAGTAAGCTTCGTCCACTACTACCAGACAACCTGATTCTTCAATTATTTTTATAATCTTATCCTCGGCAAAATAATTTCCGGTAGGAGCATTGGGATAAGCTATAAAAATTATAGAAGAATCTTCTTTTTTTGCCTCCTCTAAAACCTTATCTTCGTTTAAACTAAAATTGCTTTGATTTAAAGGAATTTGTGCAAAATTAGACCCGCTAATAATTGAATAAATTTTATACATGGCAAAAGAAGGTGCGGTGGTAATAATTCTTCTCCCTTTTTCGGAAAAAGCCTTAATCAAATAATCAATTAGCTCATCAGAGCCATTTCCTATAACTATATTATCCCTATTTAAACCACAAAAAGAAGAAACAATCTCACTCAACTTCACAGAATTTGCGCTAGGGTAACGAAAATATTTTAAATTTTTAGCTTCCGATAATATTTCTTCAATAATTTCTTCTGGTAAACCATAAGGGTTTTCATTTGCATTTAATTTAATTTTATAAGGTACTTCATGGGGGTCATAAGGTTTTAACTCTTTTAAATTATCGCGATAAAATTTTTTATTTTTTTTCATATCTTATTATTTTATTGCTCCCTTCTTAATATGTCAAAGTAGTATTTCTTGATACATTTTAAAGATCTATTTCAATCTCTCTATTATCCCGATCCATTAAGTTGGTACTTAAATCTGCCTTGCACTGTTCGATTAATAATTTTGCCAATTCATCTCTTGCTTCCTCTATAACTGATTGAGGGACTACCCCGATTCCATCGATATTAATAACCATTTTTTTAGTATCTTCAGTAATTTTGCTAAAATCGCCATTTCGCCAATTCCATCTCCTGCACATGACCTTCAAAGTTTTATCATCGAAATAAATTACCTCTCCCGGTTGAGGATCATCCTTCTCTTCACTGCCTAAAGCAACAAACCATTCATCCCCTTTGGCAAAACCAAGGTGTAAATTTCCCTCAATTTTGCTCACATCATCTCCGCCACAAGGGATAAGATATTTTATAGAAATATAGTTAAATAAGGCTACTACTGAGTTGATAAAAGGAAATCCTCCACCCTTTTTAATTCTTTTTAAAAGTGCTTTTATTGAGGGTGAGAACTTGTGTGGGTCAGAACTAAATTTTAAATGCGCTTCATCCCAGGCTTTTACAAAGGGATGTTCAATTAAATCATTCTTCATCCTCTTTTCAATTTCTTTATTTAAAGGTTTTTTTATTCTTTTATTTCCGAGTGCATTTTCTATATCTTTAACAATTATAATCCCTCTCTTAAAATTAGGAAATTGAGTAAAAATTTCTGAATCTATAATTACCTTTCTCACAGTCTATTTATTTCCACCTTTCTTTTAAAATTGATATATTTTTATTTAATTTATTTTCCTTAAAATATTCTTCCACCATTAATTAATCTGATGCTTTTTTGTTTTAACTATTTGAGGACTAATAGTTTTTGAGGAAAATAAAGGAAAGAAAAAATTACTTCTCTTCTAAGCTCCTGATTTGATCCCGTAATTTAGCAGCTTCCTCATAATTTTCTACCTCTACTGCTTTCTGCATCTTTTGTTGCAACTCGGTAAGTTTTATTTCTTTTTCATTCTCTAAGGTGACTTTCTCTGTGGAAGCCTTATTTAATACTTCTTTAGTTACGTAAATAGGGGCACTTGCCCTCAGGGCTAAAGCAATAGCGTCACTCGGTCTGGCATCAATTTCTTTTTCCGTTTGATTTATTTTCAATGTAACTGAAGCAAAATAAGTATTATCTTTAATATTGCAAATTACTACCCTTTTTACAACTACGCCAAGGGTGTCTAAAATATTTTTTATTAAATCATGGGGTAAGGGTCTTACTGGTTTTACCTTTTCCAAAGCTAAAGAAATCATCTTCGCTTCATAATGACCTACCCAGATAGGAAGCCACCTTTTTTCAGTTTCATCCTTTAAAATTACTACAAAACCTTTGGTTATCGGGTCAATTGCTACACCGGAAATTTTTACCCTGATCATTTTTTATCCCTCTTTCTTATTTTGCATTTTAACATATTTTACTTTTAATTTTAAGATTTTTCTTTTTCTCTATATACTATATTCTACAAAAAATATGAAATCCCTGCATAAATTTTAATTTTTTTTAAAATTTTACCAGTTAGTGTCAATTCACCAATAAATTAATTGACCAATTGACCAATTCACCGATTCACCAATTAGCCGATTCGTAGGACAGGCGTCTCGCCTGTCTATTCCTATCTGTTACTTACCTGCCTATCCAAATCTAAATTATTTTCTACTAATCTGTCATTGCGAACACTATGACTTTGTCAAGCACTTTTTAAACTTTTTAGATACATCGGGTGTATCGATCGATAATCTTTAATATACCGGGTATTATTCCGGATTATAGTACAGGCCACCTTAAGCAGTTTATTGGCAATA
>DAOUTX010000133.1 GCA_030668465.1 Atribacterota bacterium
TATAAAAATATATTTATATCCTTTGCTATTCATATCGTTGATAGAAAATTCTTCTGATACTCCAAATTTAAAATCTACACCAAGTGCTTTGATAATAGAAATATCTTTTTCGATGGCAGATGTTGGAATTCTGAAATTAGGCAGTACATGGGTTATTACACCACCGGGAGAATCCTGTTTCTCAAATACAGTCACCTTAAATCCGGCTTTAGCCAGAAAGTAAGCTGCAGATAGTCCTGTCGGTCCTGCTCCGATAACAGCAACTTTTATATCCAACTGCTCAGCAGTAACACGGCTTTTAGTATCGTAGGTAGTTTTTCCCTGCTCAGCAGCAATCCTCTTAACCTCGCGAATACCGACCGTTCCTTCATAGTCAAGACGGGTACAGTTGTACATACATTGATGGTCGCAGATGTATCCGGTTATATTAGGAAGAGGATTTTTCAAATAGATAAGTTCCAGAGCCCTATCATACTGTCCATCCCCCGCGAGCCGAATATACTCCGGAATATCCTGACAGATAGGACAGGAAAGAACACAGGGGGCAATATAGCAATCAGTCAAAGGCAGTTTCCGGTCAATGAAAACCTTCTTCGTACCTCTCCAATCTTTCCGGTAATAATTTTCCCGAAGGGCTTCTTCAGCTAATCGGTTGAGCTTTTCTCCATCAATAACCTCGGGCTGCCTTCTCTCTTCAACCATTGGTTCTAATTTTCGGGCTATTTCTGCCATTCTCAGATAACCGCCCGGCTTTAAAAGTTCTGTAGCTACGGTAATTGGTTTAATCCCTGTTTCAAAGATCCGGAGGATATTCAACTGAGACGCCCCTCCCGAGTAGGATATGGGAAGAGTTCCTTCAAACTCGCGCGATAAGCGGGAAGCCAGAGTAATGGTAAGGGGAAAGAGAATGCGTCCAGATAAATACATTTCCTCTCCGGGAAGAACACCAAGAGTATTTACCGTTCCCAGGGTATTGGAAAGCTTCACTCCAAAATTACGACCGCAGTCAACGGATAATTTAGAAAGCCGTTTAAGCATCCCTATCGCATCATCCCATTGTAAATCATTGGTAAAGGTAGATTCTTTAATATTTATATAATTAAATCCAAGCTCATCCAATATTTTTCTAACTAATTTATAGCCGAGTAGGGTCGGGTTTAATTTTACAAAGGTATGGAATCTTTTTTCTTCCATAAGATATTTACAGATAGATTCTATCTCTTTGGGGGGACATCCATGCATGGTAGAGAGAGTCACAGACCGGGTGATATGAGGTGAAATTACACTGGAAATATTTTCCAGGCTTTTAACCTTTTCTTTAATATGCAAAACTTCTGAAAAGTTCGTGTCCCGAATAAAGGAACTTAATTCCTCTAAGTAACGCTTGAATAGAGGATGTCCGGAGGCATCGGTTAAACTATTAATAAATAAGTCCATAGGCGGTGTTTTGATTCCCTCCAGGTCATAGCCAACGCTCATATTAAAAATAAAAGAGCGTTTAGTAGTAAGCTTCATATTAAAAACTGATTCTATAAAATAAAGAAGTATCCATGCTTTGATGTACTCACCATAGGCCTGCTCCAGGGAAAGTTCGGTAGACCATTCGGTATTGTAACCCTCATCCCGCGCATCAATACAGGGCTTCTCAAACTGCAGGCTATCAAGTTTTTGTACGGTTTTAAGTTCAAAGAAACGTCCACCGACCAAATAAGCGGCAACGATATTCTGAGTCAACTGGGTATGAGGTCCTGCTGCCGGTCCTACAGGAGTAGCACAACTTTCATCAAATATCTGAATTTTTTTTCCATTCTCTTTAATAAAGAATTGAGATTCCGGTATCCCAAAAATTGTCCACTGCGACCGATATTCCTCAGTTATCCAGTGAAGTAATTGCTTAAACGGAACTGGCCTCATAATATCTCCCATAATTCTCCTCCTAAAAATAGGGGCAACATATCCTATTTTTTATAATCCTGATAAAAATTTTTATATATCCTAAATTACTCGCTTGATTATTTTATACTACTATTTTACCATTTAAAGAATTCTCTTACCATTTCACTGTAATCTCCTTTGCAAATCAGGTGGTGATTACCGATAGAATTTTGCAGAAAATATTTTACATCTTCATCTATTCTCAATCTTATTTGAGTCCGACACAAATTATCTTTGCTCAAATTTTCTACAATCTCCCCACTGGATACAAAATAATTTTTACCATTCCCGGAGAGTTTAAAAATGGTGGCTTCTCCTTCCCTGATGTCCCCCTTTATCCCCACCCCTATTCCTGATTCGAAATGGGTTTTTAAATAAAACTTATCAGGCATATTTAGGGGTAAGGTACAGTGAGCTAAAATTATTTCATTTTCATCAATATCAATGCTGGAAGGATTGGCCATAAAAACAGGCTCGTCAGTTAAATAATGCAGAATAAACATAGATATAAGAGCGGGAATATCGCCTTCACAACCAGACACAATTCCTTCATCATTTAATAATGATATACCAAGACATCCTGTATTTTTATAAATTTTCAGCAGATCAAAACATCTTACCGTAATGCCGTCAAGTTTATATTTGTTTACGATTGCTTTACACCCACTATAAACTTTTAATGCTCCGTCGATTGATTTTTCATTAAATCCTTTTTCTCTAATATCCTTTAATTTAGGGTGAGCAAAATGATGGTCATGATCGATCTCTTTAACCAATTTATCCATTTCAATATCTATTAAAGAAATTCCTAAAGTTTCTTTCACCTCCTTATAATCTACATCGCTGGCTATAAGCCAGTCGGACGGTTTACCGATAACCCCCAATTTAGAGGAAACCAATCTGTTTTTTACCTGGAAAATTTTTCTTAGCTCTTTTATCCTTCTGGCAATATAATCACTATCCCCATGGATTATTTCAACTCTTTTCCTTTTTTGTTTTAAGAATGAGGCAATCTCTAAAGAGGCAGCAAAAGAATTATGCAAGCCACTGGATAAAAGCAGGTAAGGTCCTTTGACCTGCTTAAAAATCTGTTCAAATTTCATTTCTGCCCCTCCAGATTTTATAAAAATGAGGGGGAAGCAATCTTTACAGTTAAAGTCCTCCAAGTTTATATTTTCAAATTTCTCACCTAATTTTTCTTCAATTTTAGTTATAAAATCCCTCAAGGTCTGATCAATATATCCTTCATTATGCACCTCTGAAACAAGATTGTACAATCCTATTTTCATGTCAAGTTTCCTTTCTCTTATGCATTTACTGCCCGTAATTAGTAAATTAATTTTTCTTAATTATCAAAACTATATACCCTTTTATTTATATTCTACAAAATTGGCAAGATTCCTCTTTTTTTTCTAAAATAAATATAGAATAATTATATTTCTTATTTTATCTTTCTCTCTTTTTCTTGCGCAATACGCGATACTAATTTTTTCTGGATTTTGTATTCGTCTTTGTCTTCTTTTTTCTTAACCTTACGCTATATGTTAATATTGTTTATTCCAGTTTCTGTGTTTAGCTCTTCTTTTCTAACTATACGCTCCACGCTATAATACGAGATACGATTCACGATATACGAGATACGAATTTATATTTCCACTTGTAAAGTCTTGCAATACAATTTATAATTGTAATAGAAAATATCTTAAAAAGCTAAATTAGAAGGGAGCGGATAGGCTCTGGTGGGCCTTGCGGACTTCAAATCCGTGGGCGGTAATTAATTATAATTGCCGCGGTGGGTTCGATTCCTACCCCTCCCGCCATTAATTTTTCACTTCAAATACCACTAAAGGAGATTATCTTACTAATTGAAAAATAATACAGATACGAACAATAATAATTTAAATTTATTGCTATCAAAGATTCCCAGTGTAGAGATAATTTTACAAAATAAAGCCCTAAAACCTTTAATACTAAAACATTCCCGAAAAATGCTTACCCAAATAGTAAGAAAAGTTATCTCTGAAGAGAAAA
>DAOUTX010000099.1 GCA_030668465.1 Atribacterota bacterium
CTGTAACCTTTTAAGCTCTGCTCTCATCAAGGTTCTAAGCTTGGCATCTAAATTGGAGAGGGGTTCATCTAAAAGTAGGATATCTGGCTTCTTAATTAAAGCTCGACAAAGAGCCACTCTTTGTTGCTGTCCTCCGGAAAGTTCGGCAGGTTTTCTATCTAATAATTCTTCTATTTGAACTAATTTAGCCACTTCCTCGGCTCTTTTTTCTCTCTCTTCCTTAGGAGTTTTTTGTAATTTCAAAGGAAATGTTATATTATCAAATGCAGTCATATGAGGATAAAGGGCATAACTTTGAAAGACCATGCCAATTTTTCTATCTTTGGGTAAAACTTCATTTACAATCTTATCTCCGAAATAAATACCTCCGGCAGTTGGTTTATAAATTCCAGCTATCATAAGTAGGGTGGTGGTTTTTCCACATCCCGAAGGACCAAGTAAAGCTACAAACTCACCATCATTTATCTCGAGGTTAAAATTATTTACTGCTTTTACTTTTCCAAAGTCTTTACTTAAATCTTTAAGCTTTACTTCCATTTTTCCCTCTAAACTTTTAATAAATATAGGTAATATATAAATTATGAAATCATTCTTTATTCAAAGTATTTTTGGAGATAATTTGATAGAGGCAAGGTAGAATGTTTTTAACAAAATTTGATTGCTGCTCTATTTCAAGAACTATAATATTTTTTATATTTGGTTGCATCGATACTTCTAAATATAAAAATACTTTTAAAATAAATATCCCTGATAATAAAAAGCAATAATATATATTTCCGTCTTCTAAAAATATTCTACTATATTTTTCAATAAAAATACAATTGATTAAGAAAACAAGAGGAAAAGTAGCAATAAAATCCACCCAGGAAAGTGTGGCTCCCCTCGTCTGCCAGTATCCCCACGACGTGTTCGCACTGTCTTCCTGTCTTCGCAGAAAGTGTAGCCATCGATAGACGCAGACAGTACGTGCTCCCGGTATTCGAAGGGCTTATCAAAGATCTTGCCATCACCAATACTATCCCGGTGTGGCCAGCGTGTGGTGTAGACAGGAATCACAAATAATATCATTACAAATAATTCATCTATTTATCAAGGCGGAGGTATTTATATCTGCGGCGGTTCCCCTAAAATTACTAATAACATAATTTCAAATAATCTTGTCACTGATTACGGTGAAGGGGGCATTTATATCGCTTCTTGTTCTCCTTTTATTGCGGATAATACTATTTCCCATAATTCTTTCAAAGGGAATGGAGGAGGAATATATGTCTATGATTATAGCTCTCCAACCATAAAAAATAATATTATTTCGAATAATTTGTCAAAAAATAATGGAGGAGGCAATGCTATGGATGATAAAAATTACCCTATCATAAAGGATAATATTATTAACAAAAACAGCAAGCCTAAAATATTTTATCAACCATAAAGCAGACATAAACACACAAAGTGCTATTCCTTTACCTCAAGGAATAGCAAAGGAATAGCACTTTTTTAATTATATTATTACCGATAAATTGGAAACCACTGAGAATTAATAGAACCACAATTTATAAACGAGAATAATTTTTATCAAATATTTAATTTTCTTCTACATTTTTTTAAATAACATCTCTGCCATAATTAATCTTTTTTATCAATATATGTCCAATTTTTGGAGTATTTATTTCAGCATCTGTTGTATCAACAATGTAAGTCACCAAATCACAATCTTTTTTCAATCTTTCAATAAATTTGATCTGCTCTCCTCTGTTATTATACATTTTATTTCCGCGAATTGTATTTTTTAAAAGAATTTCAACACCTAATGGGTCATGGATTTTTCTACATATTTCTTTATCTAAGTCGTTTTGATCAACCTCGATATCGTATATACCAGCTCTCCCGCATATTGGGCAAAATTCTACAAGTGGATGATTCTTATTTTCTGTCGTTACTTCATAATGGGCGCTCAAAGCCAATCGATAAAATATTATATTCCGATTGCTTATATTCAATCTTACCCTTTCAGATTTATTATTAATCAAATTTTTGTAATAATATCTAATATGCAATTGATGATCATGGCTGTTAGAAGGATCATCTATATCTGTATAGGGTTGCAACCCTTTATATCTTCCTTCCGTATCGCTTCCTTCATTACTATTAAACAAAATATGGCGTAAACGATAATTTTCGCTAAAATTATTCTTTATATTACAATATTTCATTAAATTTAATATTACTAAATAAACAGCTTCAAGATATCCTTCTACAATATTACAATTTACATAAAACCAGATATTAGGATATCTCGGAATTTCTTTTGAGATAATATCTTTTTTTGGTAATTTAAAATCCAATTTCTATCCTTCGCTTATAAATATAATTACTGTTCTTTTTGTATATACGCAAAAGATTAGTTGTATGGTTTGATTTGCTTTATTTCACAGTTTAACTATACGACCTAATTTTTAAAAATCCTTCTTTTTTTGAAAAGTATTTTGAAATTTCTTCGATTGAAAATACTCATTAAGTTTGTCATTGATAATTGCTTAAAATCCAAAATTATTTTACTGTATTTTCAACAAAAATTCAACTAATTAAGAAAACGCAATACAATTACCTGACAAGAGAAAAAAATAAATGATATATTTTCGGAGATTGCTTTCTCGCTTTACTTTCTGCTATAATTACTGGATAAAGAAATTAAAAATATTGAATTATTTATTTTAGACTGGAGATAATAAAATGGAAACTAACACTAAATTTTATGATATTGCCTTTATCGGACATTATACTAAAGATACAATCGTATCTACTTTAGGCACTAGAATTGTTGATGGTGGAGCCTTTAATTACGGTGCTAATGTAGCAGCAAGAATGGGCCTCAAAGTAGCTGCAGTTACCCGTCTGGCAAATGAAGACTTGCGGGTAGTAGAAAAACTAAAACACTTAGGAGTAGATGTTTTTTCACATATTTCCCCTCAGTCTACTTGTCTGCGTCTGGAATATCCTACTTCCGATGTTGATGAACGGGTCATATATATAACCAGTTCAGCAGGTCCCTTCATTACAACTGAGGTAGAAAATATTCATGCCAGAGCAATTGTTGTAGGTGCCTCTATGCGAGGTGAGGTCAGTTTGAAAATTATTGAAGAACTGGCAAAAAAGAAAACTATTCTTGCCGCTGACGTGCAGAGCTTTATCCGGGTAAATGATAATGGTAAATTAGTTCCCAAGGAATGGCCGGAAAGAAACGATATATTTGCCTGTTTGGATATTTTAAAAACTGATGCAGTGGAAGCAGGATTATTATTCGGAAATTGCGACCTTTATACAGCTGCCCAAAAAATACACGACTTAGGTCCTCAAGAAGTAGTAATAACTCACCGCGATGGCCTTTTGGTGTATGCTGATGGCAATTTTTATGAAGAAAAATTCTTACCTAAAGAAATTATAGGAAGAAGCGGTCGGGGAGATACTTGTATTGCCTCTTATACTACCAAACGATTAAGTGCTTCTCCCCAAGAGGCAACTATCTGGGCGGCTGCTGTAACCAGCCTGAAGATGGAAGCAGAAGGACCTTTTAAACGAACTATGCAAGAGGTTAATAACCTTATTTATAATAAATATAAGAATACAAATTAAGTTGTCGAACCCTATTTTTTAGTAGGTTTTAGTTCTCCGGATAAACCACATCCTAAAAAACAAAAAATCTTTTTTATTTTTTAATCTCTTCATAAGGTATAACGTGTAAACTTTTTTCCTTTAAAATTACAGATACTTCCTCTCCTATAGAATAAATTTTATGCTCCTGAGGGTCAGTGATCTCTACAGTAAGAAGATTCTTATCAACTTCAATTTCATACACCATCCTAGAGCCAAGATAAATCACCTGAATGATTATACCAGTAATGGCATCTGATTTCTTAGGTTCTAGTTCTACAGATTCGGGTCTAATAATTAGAAAAATTCTATCTCCTTCTGAAAAGGTATTTTTTGATATACAAACTTTATATTTTATCCCTTTTATATCAACTTCAATTTCATTCTGAGATATAATATTTGCTACTTTTCCTCCCAAAAAGTTTGCTTTACCGATAAAATCAGCTACAAAATAATCAACCGGATGAGCATAGATTTCCTGAGGGGTGCCTATCTGCTGAATTTTACCAGCATTCATAATAACTACTCGGTCAGAAAGAGTCATTGCCTCTTCCTGGTCATGGGTAACATAGACAGAAGTTATACCAACTCTCTGTTGTATTTTTCTAATCTCTAACCTGGTGGATACTCGCATCTTGGCATCGAGATTGGAAAGAGGTTCATCAAGCAATAGTACTTTTGGTTCCATAATTAGAGAACGAGCTAAGCTAACCCGTTGCTGCTGACCTCCAGAAAGTTGTGCTGGAGATCGATTATTTAATCCTTTTAAACCCACCAGATTCATAATGTTTTCTGTTCTTTCTCGAATATCTTTTTCTGTTTTTCGATGTATCCTTAATCCATAGGAAATATTTTGATATACAGTCATGTGCGGAAATAGAGCATAATTTTGAAACACCATGGCAGTAGGTCGTTGATTTGGAGGGGTAGTAGTTACATCTTCTCCATCAATAAATATTTTCCCGGAAGTAGGCAGTTCAAAGCCAGATATCATTCGAAGAGCAGTAGTTTTACCACACCCAGAAGGTCCTAAAAGAGTAACTAACTCACCTTCTTTTACTTCTAAATTCACTTTATCTACTGCTGTAACACTTTCTTTTCCGCTTCCAAAAATTTTTTCTAAATTTTTAAGAACAAGATAATCCTGTTTCATAAAAAATACTTTCC
>DAOUTX010000030.1 GCA_030668465.1 Atribacterota bacterium
ATAGAGGAGGAGAAGATAAACATGCTAGGAATGGACAGGAGTCTAGGTATAGATTTGGGTACCGTAAGTGTCTTAATCTATCAGAAGGGGAAGGGAATTGTCCTTCAGGAACCTTCTGTAGTCTCTATTTTAAGAGATAGCGGAAAAGTTTTAGCCGTGGGAGAAGAAGCCAAACAAATGTTAGGGAAGACACCAGGGAACATCATCGCTATTCAGCCTATGAAGAGCGGAGTTATCGCCGATTATGAGATAACAGAGAAGATGTTGAGTTATTTTATCAGAAAAGTTTGTGGTAATAGTAAGGTATTCCGTCCTCAGGTAGTAATTTGCGTACCGTCGGGAGGAACAGAAGTAGAAAAAAGAGCAGCGATAGAGGCGGCTATGCAGGCTGGAGCAAGGAAAGCTTATTTAATTGAAGAACCAATGGCAGCAGCTATCGGGGCTGGCTTAGATATTAGCGAACCTTATGGTAATATGATTGTTGACGTGGGAGGAGGAACCGCAGATATCGCCGTTATCTCTTTAGGAGGAATCGTGGTAAGTGAATCATTGAGAGTAGCGGGTAATGATTTTGATGAAAATATTATTAAATATATTAAAGAAAAATACAGGTTAATGATTGGTGAAAAAACTGCTGAAACTTTAAAGATTGAAATCGGTACAGCAATGGAATTAGAAGAAGAATTATTTACCGACATAAGAGGGAGAGACTTAGTTTCCGGTTTGCCCAAGAGCATTTCGATTGGTTCTAATGAAGTGTTAAAAGCCATTTCTTCTTCATTGAAGACGATAATAGATGGAGTTAAAACAGTTATGGAGAAAATTCCTCCTGAATTAGCTGCTGATATTGCTGATAAAGGAATTATTCTCACCGGTGGAGGAGCATTGTTGAGAAATTTCGATGATTTGTTAACTGAAGTGACCGGGATACCAGTTTATTTGGCTGAAAATCCAATTTCATGTGTTGCTTTAGGCGCAGGGACAGTTTTGGACAATATTCATGTACTAAGGAGTGGATTGGTAAGTTCGTACAAATAAATTGACTATTAGCCAATTTATTTGGGTTACCTTGTTACTTGGTTACCTAGTTACCTGGTTAATATCAAATCGGCTAATTAGATAAACTTTTATCTTGTATTTAAAACTAACGATTTGCATCTATATTATTAACTAACTAACCAACTAACTAGCTAACCATAAAGAAGGAGAAAGATGAGGTTAAAATTAAACAAAATTGTTATTATTAGATTTATTTTAATTTTAGTAACTTTCTTTATCCTGAGTGCAGGTGCCACTTTTTCTAATGATTTATTTATGTTAATCTCAGAGATAAAGCCGGGGATGAAAGGGATAGGAAAAACCGTTTTTCACGGAACGCAGATAGAGACTTTTCAGGTGGATATCATTGATATAGTTAAAGGCGAAGGCGGAATTAGTCATTTTATATTAGCCAATTTAAGTGGAGATAAGATTAAAGATGGTGGCGGTATTTCAGAAGGGATGAGTGGCAGCCCGGTCTATATAGATAACAGATTGATTGGAGCTGTATCTTATGCTTGGGAAATGAGTGAACATAATCTCTGCCTTGTAACCCCCATTCAGGAGATGCTAGAAATATTCAATCTCCCCTATAATAACAGTCATACTACATCGCAAGAGTACAAGATCAATAATTCTTTATGTTTTACGAGGGAAAAAGCAAACAAGATAATAGTGAAAAATTCTGTGAAAAACAATAATTTTTCAGAATTAGTAGACCGAGAGGAAATTATCTTTTACCCCGTAATTTCACCGATTATTATAAGCGGCATTAAAGGTAGAACTTTAGAGAGATTAAGCAATTCTCTAAAAAAATTTGATCTTATGGTTGTTCAGGGAATCGGATTTAGCGAAAATAATGATATAAACTTTCAAGAAGTGGGAGAAAGACCTTCCAATAAAATAGAATCCGGTTCTGCCATAGGAATACAATTGACTCGAGGAGATGTCAATATTACTTATATCGGAACAGTAACTTATCGAGAAGGAGATAGGGTACTGGCTTTAGGGCACGCCTTTTTGAAAAAAGGTAAAGTTTCATTTCTTTTTTCTGAAGTATATATCTATCATAGTTTGCCTAATATGGTTATGCCCTTTAAATTAGGTGCTCCTTTAAATTTAGTAGGGAAGATTGTCCATGATAGAGAGGCAGGCATATTGGCGATACTGAATTCTTACCCTCGAATTATTCCGCTTAAAATACAGGTAACGAATATTAACACAGAACTATCTTACCAAACAGGAGTCCAGATAATAAATGATTATGATCTGTTAGAGCCCCTGGTTTCTAATATAACCGTACAGGCTATAGATAATGCTCTGGATAGAATAGGATTAGGAACCGCTCAGGTAGAGATAGAGATAAAAGGTGAGAGAGAAGGGCAAGAACTTATCCGGAAGAACATGTACTACAGTTCAGATGATATAGCTATTCAGGCTATCACTGAGATGCCTGAGATTATTGATTTAATGGTAAACAATTATTTTGAGATGGTAAATTTGACCGAGATAAATATCGATATTAAAATAGATAATAAAAAGAAGATTGGTAAGATAGAAGAAATTGTATTAAAAGATTCCTCAATTAAGCCAGGAGATTACATTGAAGCGAAAATTAATATTAGACCTTTTCGGGGAGATTTAATTGAAAAGACGATGACTATTCAGATTCCTTCCGATACACCTCCAGGCGAAGCTTTATTAATAGTAAACGGAGGAGGAGAGTTAGATAATCAAGAAGAAGAGTTTGTTAATAGCGGTACACAGGATTACAAAAGTTTGGAAGAGATCCTTAAGGATATTTCTGATAGGTCAAGAGGTAATCAAATTATTGGAGAAGTAATAATTTATTCAGATGAATTAACCTATGAGGGAGAGACCTCCGAGGATAGCCTAAAGAAAAAGGAAGAAGAAGAGGAGGATTTAATAATTTCTAAGATCGAAACAGATATGGTTATAGAAGGATATTTGGAGGTAACCTTTACAATTGAAAAATGAATTAGTCGTTAGCCTTAAATACAAGTTTTCAGTTTACAGTTTTTAGTTAATAGTTGCAAGATACAAGTTGCAAGTTTATTTAAATATCCATTTACTCAATCAATTTAGTTAACTAGTTAGTCGTTTTAATTTTATTTCCTTAACTAAATAACCAGCTAACCAACTAACCAAATTAATAAATTCGGATGGAAAAAGATGAAAATAGTGGCTTTAATTGCAGCTGCCGGTAAAGGTAAGAGAATGAATGCCAGGATAAGTAAGCCTTTTATTCCTATTTTTGGCAAGCCAATCTTAGCCTATACCATTGAAAAATTTGAAAGATGTAAATTAATTGATAAAATATATCTTACAGTTAATAGTGAGGAAAAGGAGCTGTGTAGTAGAAATATAATAACAGAATACAATTTTTTTAAGGTTCAAGAATTAGTCGACGGAGGAGAAACCAGACAAGATTCAATATATAATGGCCTTAAGGCATTAGACAAGGATACAGATATAGTAGTAATTCACGATGGTGCCCGCCCTTTAATTAAAGAAACCATCATCCAGGATTCAATTGAAACAGCACAGAAATATGGAGCTGCGATTACTGCTATTCCTATTAGGGATACTGTAAAAAAATGCGGAAAAGATTTTTTTATAAATAAAACTCTTAATCGAGAAGAGATATGGAGGGCTCAAACCCCTCAAACCTTTAAATATGATCTAATTTTACCGGCTTATAATCAGGCTTATAAATATAAATATTTGGCTACAGATGATGCCGCGATTGTAGAAAGATACGGAAATAAGGTAAAATTAATAATAGGTTCAGAGGAAAATATTAAAATAACTACTCCTTTTGATATAATTGTAGCAGAGAATTTTTTAAAGAAAGGATATGGATTTAAGTTTAAATTATGAAAGAAATTGAAATAGATAGCTATTCCAAGATAAATCTGACTCTAAATATACTCACAAAACGTCAGGATGGATATCATAATATCGAGACCATAATGCAATCTGTTAACCTTGCTGACAGAATATTTATTAAGAAAGAGAAAGAGGAGATAAAGATAAAATGCAATCATCCTCAGGTTCCCATCGATGCCCAAAGTTTAGCTTATAGGTCAGCAGAAAAGATTCTTAAACGATATAGAATAACAAAGGGAGTTAAGATAGAAATTGATAAAAAAATTCCTTTAGCCAGCGGGATGGCGGGTGGTTCTGCTAATTCTGCCTCTATTTTAGTAGGCATAAATAAGCTTTTTGCTTTAAATTTAAGCAATGAAGATTTAAGGGGAATAGGGGAAGAGTTGGGGATGGATGTCCCTTTTTGTATCCAGAATGGTACTGCTCTTGCTTACCATAGGGGAGAAAAAGTAACTCCTCTATTTCCAGTCAATCCACCACTGTGGATTATAATAATAAATCCTGGGTTTGAAATACCTACCAAGTGGGCCTATAATAATCTTGATTTAAGCCTGATTAAGAGAGAAAAGAATAATACTAAAGCCATGCTTGAAACCTTGAAAGAAGGCGAGGCTCGAGGAATTGCTAAAAATCTATTTAATTCCTTTGAAGAGTTGATAATCAAAAAATACCCGGAAATCGGAAAAATTAAAGGTAGATTAATAAAAGAGGGAGCTTTGGGTGCTCTTATGTCTGGCAGTGGCCCTACTGTTTTTGGCATAGCTCAGAATAAAGAACAGGCTTTTAAAATTTATAAAAAATTAAAATCGGAATATAGATCAATCTGGATAGTGCATACTATTTAGTTAGTTGGTTAGTTAGTTAACTAGTTAGCTGGTCCGTCAGTTAACCTGCTATTTTTTCAATTAACCAGTTAACCAACTAACCGTGTAACTAAGTAACTAATAGTGAGGGAAAGTAATGCGGGTAGGTTTTGGATATGATGTCCATCCTTTAATATTGGGGAGAAAATTAATTTTAGGAGGAGAAGTTATTCCATACCAAAAGGGGTTGAATGGGCATTCAGATGCCGATGTTTTAATCCATTCTCTAATAGATGCTTTATTAGGAGCAGCAGGAAAAGGAGATATCGGCCAGCATTTCCCGGATAATGATGAACAATATAAAGATATTTCCAGTCTAAAGTTATTGGAAAATACTTATGAAATATTAAATAAAAAGAAACTTGCCATAAACAATATAGATGTTTCCGTAGTATTAGAAGAACCACGAATTACGCCTTTTATTATGAGCATGAAAAATAATATAGCCCAAGTTTTAAAAATGTCTATCGAAAAGGTGAATATTAAAACTACAACTAATGAGAAGATGGGCTTTATCGGCAGAAGAGAGGGCGCAGCTTCTTATTGTGTGGTTAGCTTAGAAGATTATGCAGAATAAAATACAGTAATAAGTGATGAGTAATAAGTAATTAGTGACAAGAACTAGTTAGCCAGATAACCGACTAACCAGTTAACTAATTATATAAGAATAAATAAGGGGGAGAAGAATAGTAATTATGAAAAAGAAAAAAGAAGCAAGAGATAAGAAAACAGAAAAAGATGAAGAGATAAAAGAGAAAAAGGCAAAGGAAAAAGTTAAAGAAGAAGAAAAAAAACAAGGAGAAGGTTTTAAAGAACCCGATTTACCTGTTCTTTTTGTTTGGTTTATAAGTATGTTGAGTGGAAAATCCTGGGAGTATTTGGGTCTCATTATGAATCCCGAGACTAAAGAAATTAATAAAGATTTAAAAAAAGCTAAAATTGCTATAGATACTGTAGCGTTTTTATATGACCAGATTAAAAATGATTTAAACCCGGAAGATTTTAAACGGATCGAAAATTTACTGGCAAATTTAAGAATGAATTATGTGGAGAAGTTGAAAGAATCATAAAATGATTCTGGTTGTTTACTATTGCAGTTAAATAATTCTAATTAGCAGGACAGGTGTTCCGCCTGTCTATAAGAAGGGATATTAACAAGAAAAAAGTGGGGAGGGTACAAAAATAATGAAAAAATTTTTTCATAAAACCGGTCCAAGTTTATTAATACTATTTTTAATCTTAATTTTGGCAAGTGTAGTAATTAATGCTCAGGATTATCAGACCTATTATAAAAATGGGTATGAATATTTTCTTCAGGAAAAATATGAAATGGCTGAACAACATTATAAAAAAGCTATAGAGCTGAACCCTAATTTTGAGAATGCCCATTACTGGCTGGGGAAAGTATATAAACAGACCGGTGCATACAACCAGGCAATAGAACAATGGAAGGAAGTTCTAAGAATTAACCCTGGAAATCAATATGCTTTCCAGAATTTAATAGGCAGTTTTAAGAACACCTCCCGGGTTCAATCAGATGAGGCGAGTGGTTATTTAGATGAGGGAATTAAAATAATTGGAAATCCGGAAGAATATCTTTTTAAGGGAGGCGCTCCTTCTGTAAACAGTTTATTAATTGCTGTCCCTTATTTTAAAAAAGCAGCCAGTATGGAACCGAATTTATTGGAAGGTTTTTACTGGATAAGTGAAACTTATCGAGTTTTAGGAGAAAAAAGCACCTGGCAGTTTACCAATTTAGCTATAGAAAATTATAAAAAAGTTATCGATATAGAAGAAACTGCTAATCCAATCTCCTTTGACCATCCCTCACCATATTGGCGTTCTTACGTGCAATTAGCCAAAATTTATCGTACTTTAGGATTGAAAGATAAAGAAGAAAAACTGTGGCTTCAGTTGGAGAAAGTAAAATCACTCCCCTATAAACAGGTTTTAGAAAGAAAAGGGCATTTTAGTTTTGGCTACCCTTCGCGAATAGAGGTCAACTTTGAAGATGGAGATAAGATAGAGAACTGGATCTATCAGGAGAAGGATATTACTTTTATAGTAATCAATGGAGAAGTAGAGGGCGAAAAAGAGAAGGAACCCGAACGGAGTAAAATAGAAATAAAAGCTGAAGAAAGTATACCAGAAGAGAAACCACAACCGTAATTTAGTTAGTTATTTATTTGGTTAATTGGTTATTTAATTAATCAGCTAACCAGGTAACTAGGCAACCAACTAACCAAATAAGGAGGAAGAGTAATTTTTAAAGAGAAGGAGACCATTAAACGTTTAGGAATAATGGGTGGAGTATTTGACCCTATACATTGCGGACATTTATTTACAGCTGAAGAGGCAAGGGTTGAATTTAAATTAGATAAAGTAATATTTACACCCTGTCGTCAGCCTGCCCACAAAAGAAAAAATGATATATCTGCCCCTGAAGATAGATATTTAATGACAGTCCTGGCCACTAGTAATAACCAATTTTTTAAGGTATCTAAAGTTGAACTCAGTAGGCCGGGACCTTCTTATTCTATAGACACTGTTAAAGATTTTTTAAAAAAATATAACCATGAGGTGAAAATATTTTTTATTACCGGGGCCGATGCTTTTTTAGAGATAGATTCTTGGTATAAAAGTGAGGAATTAATTAAGCTTTGTCAGTTTGTGGCTGCAACCCGACCAGGATATGATTTGAATAAATTAGACAAGAAATTTAAAAAAATTATCAAAATCATGGAAATCCCTGCCCTGTCTACATCTTCTACAGATATCAGAAGAAGAGTGAGAGAGGGGAAAAGCATAAAATATTTACTCCCCCAAGAAGTAGAAAAATATATCTACCAAAAAAGATTATATTGTAAAATGTAGCATTTTATGTCGGGAGTCTCTTAAAACAGGAGAATAGGAGATAAGGGTGGATATCGATTTAATAAAATTGAGATTAAAAAAAATGCTAGGCGACGAGAGATTAGAACACTCGATTAATACTTCGAAAGTAGCTCGCAGATTAGCTATAAAATATAATTATAGTGCAGATAAAGCTGAAGTTGCCGGACTATTACATGATTGTGCCAAAGATTTAGATTATAAGAGTTTGGAAAAGATGGTTTTGAAATATAGTATAGAACTTGATGGAATTATTCAAAAAATTCCTAAATTGTTACACCCTTTGGTAGGGGCAGTTATTGCAAAAAAGGAATTTAACATTCACGATCCTGTCATTTTAAAAGCAATAAAAGCACATAGTACCGGTGCATCTCAAATGTCTCTTTTGGATAAGATAATTTATCTAAGTGATAAGATTGAACCTTTAAGGAATATGAACGGCGTGGAAGAAGTAAGAAAAATGGCAGAAAAAGATTTAGATGGAGCAGTATTAATGGCTCTGGATAAAGGGTTGATCTATTTAATCAGTAAAGGTTCATTAATTCATCCCATTTCTATTGAAGCAAGGAACAATATCCTAAACAAGGTGGTTTTTGTTTGATGCATGAAAATAATTTAGGGGAAAGGATAAAAAGAAACAAAGGAAGGGAGCTAAAAAAGAATAAAGAAAAAAAAGTAATCTTAATTATGTTTTCTATTTTATTATTAGTTGTCCTAATTTTTTTATTAAAATATTTTGGGATATTTCCCTTCAGCTCTGACATATTGTCTCACAATCGAGTAAATATCTTAATTGTGGGCTGTGACGAGATTGAAAACCACGGACGTGCGGATACTATTGTTCTTTTAAGCATTTCCCCTAAGAGTAAAGATGTTCTTATCCTGTCCATTCCCAGAGATACCAGGGTGGAAATTCCGGGAAGAGGAATGGACAAAATAAATCATGCCTATGCCTTTGGAGGAGAAAAATTAATATCTAAAACTGTCAGCTCCTTTTTAGATGTGCCGATTCATTTTTATGCAGTGGTAGATTTTAACGGATTTGTTAATATTATTGATGAGTTAGACGGAGTAGAGATTAATGTAGAAAAAGAAATGCATTATGTGGATAAAGCAGGAGGAGTAGAAATAAATCTTTACCCGGGGAAGCAAATATTAAATGGGGAAAAATCTTTGCAATACATAAGATTTAGGCACGATAAACTGGGAGATTTAGGTCGAATAAAAAGACAACAAAAATTAGCCTTAGCCGTAATAAAAAAAATGATAAGCTTTGATTCTATAACTAAAATTCCGCAGATATCTGAAGGGATGAAAGGATATATAGAAACTAATATAAAAGCACAAGATGCTATTACTTTCGCTAATTTGTTTAGAGGGGTAAATCAAGAAAAATTTAGGGTTGAAACCGTTCAGAGTAAGCCAATTTATATTGAGGGAGTTAGCTATTTAGAACCTAACGTAGAAGAAGTTCGGCAAAGGGTAAAGTCACTAATCTATAGTAAAAATAGTGGAGTAAAAGTAGAAGTTTTAAATGGGAATGCTATGTCGGGCATTGCCCATAAAATAGCCAAAGATCTTGAATTACAAGGATTTGAAGTAGTAAATATTGGTAATGCCGACAATTTTGATTATGAAAAAACTAAAATTATA
>DAOUTX010000138.1 GCA_030668465.1 Atribacterota bacterium
CCTATTAAATATTCACCAATCTTATAATCGATATCACTGCTCACTGCTGTTACTAATTGAATTAGCAGATAATCTTGTAATGATTCTCTATAATAAATGAAATTTTCATATCTATTTTCTTTCTCCAATACAGGCCTATTAGGTAAAGGCAGATAATCTTTTTCTTTGAGATAACTTAACCAATCATCAAAGTTATTTTCTTCTCTTCTTTCATTTGATTCTTCGGTTTGAGTTAAAGTGTTTTCCTCTTGATTTACTTTTTCTGTTATTGAACCTGCTTCTTGTTTAACTTCTAATAATGGATTATCTACTAGTTCTTCATCGATTAAATCTTTTAGTTCAACTAAATTTAATTGTAATATATTAATCGCTTGATATAATTGGGGAGTAAGAATTAATTTTTGTTTTTGTGTCAATAATAATTCAGGTTTCATCTCACAAACTCCACGGTACTAAAACTTAAATTAATCTTCATTTAAACTATAACCAATAAAGTTTCAGGATTAAAAATATGAGTCTTTTCCATATCTAATACTACTTCCATATCTTGTTCAACCTCTACTTGAGTGCGTGAATCCATCTTTCCTACCACAGAATGCTTTCCACAGGTCAGGTATATGAAAATCTCTGCCCCCAGGGGCTCAATTACTTCTACTTTGGCTTTTATAGTATTAGAAGGTACGACATTAGATGCAAACTGTTTATTGTAAAGATCTTCAGGTCTTATCCCAAAAATTACTTCTTTCCCGGCATAATCTACTATTTTTGAATAAAAGGCCTGGGGAATCTTCACTTTAAAACTTTCTGTATCGATATAATAATCTCCGTTCTCTTTAGTAACTTTAGAATCTATGAAATTCATTGCCGGTGAACCGATAAAACCGGCTACGAATTTGTTGTTGGGTTTTTTATAAACTTCCAAAGGAGAACCTGATTGCTGTAAGAGACCATCATTCATTATAAACATTCTATCAGCCATGGTCATAGCTTCTACCTGATCATGGGTTACATAAATTATAGTTGCTTCCAATCTACGATGAAGTTTACTGATTTCTGCCCTCATGGCCACCCTTAACTTGGCATCTAAATTCGAAAGAGGTTCATCAAATAAAAACACTTTTGGTTTTCTTACTATGGCTCTTCCTACTGCCACTCGCTGTCTTTGTCCACCGGAGAGCTGTTTGGGTTTTCTCTTTAATAGGTTTTCTATGCCTAAAATCTCGGCAGCATCCTGTACTCTTTGCTCTATCTCTTTCTTGGGAAATTTCCGCAATTTTAATCCAAAAGCCATATTATTGTAAACATCCATATGAGGATAAAGAGCGTAGTTTTGAAATACCATGGCAATATCTCTATCTTTGGGTTGAACATCGTTTACCAACTTATCTCCAATATATATCTCTCCTGAGGTTGCTTCTTCTAATCCTGCAATTGCCCGCAAGGTTGTAGTCTTCCCACAACCGGATGGACCGACCAAGACTGCAAATTCCTTATCCTTTATTTCTATATTTACATTATCTACCGCGGTTACTTCTTTAAATTGTTTAGTAAGATTCTTTAAAATTACGTTTGCCATTTTAATTCCTCCCCCTTAATATATTTATATTATTTTACCAAAAATAATTTAATATACAAAATTTAATCTTTATTTTGTAAATTCATTTTCGTATCGTGTATCGCGTGCAGAAAAAGGACTAAAGAAAAAAGAAGATAGAAAAACAAAAACAATAAATATTCTTTTCTCTTTCTTACTACTCCATAAAAGTTTGCACTAATTACTTATATATTAATCAAAGAGATTTTCATTTTTAGTCTCACGGAAAGAATGCCAATTGCTGAAGAGTGAAAAAGTTTTTAATTATTAAATTTTTATAGTTTATAAACTTTCCGCAATCCGGGAAATCTTCTTTAACCGATGATAAATCCCCGATTTAGTAATTTTAAAATCTACTTCCTCAACTAATTCCTGTAAACTGGCATAAGGCAAATTTTTACGTACTTCAGCTACCAATAATAATCTCGGTGAAATATGCCGCAACCCTATTTTCTTTTCTATCACATCAATATCGTGTAACTGCTTAGCAGCAGAAAGAACTATTTTGTCTAAATTTGCCGTTTCACAATTAACTAATCTATTTACAGTATTTAATACATCTTTTCTAGCCCTTATATCCTGAAAATACAATAAAGCATTCTGAAGCCCGATTAGTCTTAGAAATTCAAATATGCTATCCCCTCTCTTTAAATATACTACCCACTTCTTCTTCCAAAAACTTACCCGAGAGTTTAAACCGTAATAGTCAAAGAGAGTATGAATAAAATTTGCTTTCCCTTCATCATTTGTGGAAATTTCTAAGTGATACATCTTTTCCGGGTCGTTTACAAATCCATTTACCAAAAAAGCTCCTCTTAAATATGAATCTTTAGAAAATTTTTTATTTAAATTTGATTTTTTTTCTACGATATACTGTTTGTCGTGTATAGGTTTATTTCCCCAGCTCAAATTCAATTCTTTTAAAATTCTCTCAGTTTCTTTTAAAAAAGGAATTTTAACCTTATAATGTTTTTTTGTATTCGATAAATTTTCTTTTTTAACTGAGGGATAAATTTTAAAAACCCTTTTAATCAAATTATAAGCAGTTCGTGTGGTAGTAGGGTCTTCTAGGATAATAACTAAATTTTTTTTCTGACCCGATTTAACGATATTTCCTTTTAATTTTATAAATGCCAGTAATTCATCCTTCTGTTTAGATATATTCCTGGGAATTATTCTGGCTAATTCATTTTTTACTCGGTAAGAAAATAACATTTAACTCTTTCTTTGGTATATTTTTCTTCTAAATTATAAATATTGATTTAAAAATTACAACAAGACTAAAAAACTTTTTTCGTACAAAGTATTGTTTTAAAGTAGGGGTCGGGTTTATCTGACCCGTTTTGATTGCGGGTTCAATGAATTGAACCCCTTATACTAAAACTTTATACATTCTATGGTTTTGCTCTTTTCGCTTTAAGTTTTTAGTCAAATCTCATAAGTCACTTTTAATCTTTATTTCATCTTTATTCATATCTCTATGTTTCACAAACAGCTTATATTCTTTTCCTTTTAAATAATTTGCTAAATTATCTATTAAAACCACCGATCTGTGTCTGCCCCCGGTACATCCGAAAGCAATAGACAGATATGTTTTGCCTTCTTTAAGATAATAAGGGATTAAATAATCTAATAAATTAAAATAAACTTCCGTAAAATGTTGAGTTACCGGAAATTTGGTTACATATTTCTCAATCTCCTTATTGGTCCCCGGTATATTTTTTAACTTATCTATATAGAAAGGGTTGGGGAGAAATCTAACATCAAAGACTATGTCTACATCAATAGGAATGCCATATTTATATCCAAAAGAGATTAGGGTTATTTGAATCTCTTGTTTTTTCTCTTTTATAAAATTCCTGATAATTTCATTACTTAATTGTTTGGGAGTTAAATCAGAAGTATCTATTATCAGGTTAGTTTGTGATCTTAATTCTTTTAACTGTTCTCTCTCTGCTTGTATGTTTTCCAGAATGTTGTTTGAAATATTTAGAGGGTGTTTTCTCCTGGTTCCGCTAAATCGGTGCATCAACATCTCATCACTTGCTTCTAAAAATAATATTTCTCGATTAATCCCTAATTCTTTTAAATAATCGAGTGATTCGTATAAATCTTTAAAAAAAATTCCTCCTCTTATATCTACCACTAAAGCAATCTTTGACAGTTTCCCCTTTGATTTTAAACAAATTTCAGCAAATTTGAGGATTAGCTGGGAAGGAATATTATCTACACAGAAAAAACCAGC
>DAOUTX010000040.1 GCA_030668465.1 Atribacterota bacterium
CTACAGCTATAGCAAAAGAGATGAAATTACCTAAAGATAAAATTGAAGGGTTAAAGGTTGCATCATTGGTTCATGATATCGGGAAAATAGGTATGCCTATAGAGATTTTAAGTAAACCAAGTGGTTTAACCGAATTAGGTCACGATTTAATGACAGAACATCCTATGACTGGATATAATATTTTAAAAGAGATTGATTTTCCTTGGCCAGTTGCTGAAATTGTACTCCAACATCATGAGAAGGTAAATGGTTCCGGATATCCAAATGGACTAAAAGGCGATGAAATTTTAATTGAAGCAAAAATATTATGTGTAGCTGATGTTATTGAGGCAATGAGTTCTTATAGGGCTTATAGGCCTAGTCATAGTATAAAGGAAGCTTTAAAGGAGCTAACTAAAAACAAAGGAACTCTTTATGATTCAATGGTTGTAGATGCTTGTAAAGCATTATTTAAGTACAAAGGTGCAAAATTTAATTTCTTACAGTAAATGTGACGGGTGCTCGGTTCTTCTCAATGTAATATATATACCGATATGTTAGACTATATTATTGGGAATGAAAGCAATGGATAATAATAATGGGATCAGGTTTTTACATTTGACATAAATTACCTGCTTATTTTGTCTAAGATTATTTATGTCAAATGTGAAAACCCCATTTACGAAAAAATCTCGCTTTCTCAGTAAGAGGGCGGGATTTTCTTTTTAAAATTGTTATTTTTTATTTGTCTTATCCATAGAAATACTATAAAATTAATTTGTATAAGAAAAATAATTTAATTATATAGGAATTTCCTTTTTCCTTAAGTCCTAATTAGTGAATGGTATTAATAATAAAACGGAAAATAAAAGGCACAAAATGCAAAACTATAACTAAAAATTGAAAATTGAAGAAAATGTTTTGAATTTAAAATTATAGTTTTACGCCTTTCACTTTAAGCTTTTAGCTGTGCAATGATAGCCGAAAACTAAAAAATGTATTTGAATCTAACGACTAAAGACTATTCACTAACGACTAATTTAGAGGTGAGATGATATGAAGAAGAAAGAATATGATGTTATCATTGTTGGTGCAGGTCCAGCAGGAATTTTTACTGCTCTTGAGCTGACCAAGAAAAATAATATATCAGTATTGATATTAGAAAAAGGGAAAGATATTGAAAAGAGAGAGTGCCTGATGAGAAGTAAAAACGGCGGATGTTTTCATTGTTCTCCCTGTGCAATAATTTCCGGATGGGGAGGAGCCGGTGCTTTTAGTGACGGTAAATTAAATTTATCTACTGAAATTGGGGGACAGTTAGATAATTATATTGATAAAGATAGGGTAGCTGAATTAATTAAACATGCTGATGGTATTTACCTTGAATTCGGAGCAGATAAAACTGTTTACGGCAAAAACGAAGAGGAGATAGATAATATCAAGAAAGAAGCCTCTCTGGCAAAATTAAAATTAATACCTACCAGGATCAGGCATTTAGGAACAGAAAAATGCATAGAAATATTGGAGAAGATGCAGGATTATTTAAAGACCAAAATCGATATCAAGACTAATACCAGGGTTAAAAAAATATTGGTGGACAAAGGAAGAGCAATGGGAATTAAGACGGAAAAAGGTGAAACAATAAAGGGAAAATATATAGTGGCTATGCCGGGGAGGGCCGGTTCTGAATGGCTGAAAGAACAGGCAGAAGCCCTAGATATAAAAGTAGCTAATAATCCGGTAGATGTCGGAGTAAGGGTTGAGGTTCCGGCTATTGCTATGAAGCGTATAACCGATGCGATATACGAATCAAAATTAGTCTATTATACCGAGAAATTTGACGATAAAGTTCGTACTTTCTGCATGTGTCCTTATGGCGAAGTGGTTACTGAATTTAGTGACGGTATTACTTCGGTAAATGGACACAGCTATCAGGAATATAGGACTGATAATACTAATTTTGCCATATTAGTAAGTACCAATTTTACCGAACCTTTTAAAGAACCTATTGCCTATGGAAAACACATTGCCCATCTGGCTAATATTTTAAGTGGAGGAGTTATTGTTCAAAGATTGGGGGATTTGGAGTTAGGCAGGAGATCTACGCCGGACAGACTCACGCACTCTATAGTTACTCCCACTTTAAAGGAAGCTACTCCGGGGGACCTCAGCTTTGTTCTGCCCTATAGAATACTTTTCGGTATCCTGGAAATGCTAAAAGCTATGGATAAAATTGCTCCCGGGGTCTATTCCAAGCATACCCTGTTATATGGAGTAGAAGTAAAATTTTATTCTTCACGCATAGAACTTTCTGGCTGTTTGGAAACAAAAGTTAACAACCTGTTTGCTGCCGGTGATGGCGCCGGTATAACCCGGGGGCTTATTCAGGCTTCTACTTCAGGGATTATAGTAGCCGACGAAATACTGAAAAGGAGAAATAAGGATAAATAAATTATGAAAATACTTTTAACTAATGATGATGGAATATATTCAGAAGGGATTCAAATTTTAAAAAAGCAGTTGGATAATATTGCAGAGGTTACGGTAATTGCTCCCGATAGGGAAAGAAGTACTATAGGCCATGCTTTGACTCTGCGCAAACCTCTGAGAGTTAAAAAAGTAAAGATAAACGGTAATTTTTGGGGATTTTCCTTAGACGGCACACCAGCAGATTGTGTTATTATTGGCTTATTGGAAATTATGAAAGACGAAAAGCCTGAACTGATTGTATCGGGAATTAACCGGGGACCGAATTTGGGTGATGATATTTTCTATTCTGGTACAGTTTCAGCAGCTGTGGAAGGAGCGATGAGGAACGTTCCTTCTTTAGCTGTTTCCATAGCCGGCTTTGATGATTTTAAATTTGAAACGGCAGCCTTATTTACTAAAAAAATAGCTGCTAATCTGATGAAAAATAATTTGATCCCAAATTTAGTTTTAAATATTAATTTTCCCAATATCGATTATGAAGAAATTAAAGGGGTAGAGACAACCAGACACGGTAAAAGGGTATATCAGGATGAAGTGAAGATAATACATGATCCTCAGGGGACTACCCATTATTGGCTGGGAGGAGAGCTGCCTGAAGGAAATATAGAACCCGATACTGATTTTGAAGCAATTTATAATAACAAGGTGTCTATAACTCCCCTTTCTTTAGATTTAACCAATTACCAGATGATACCCAAAGTCAAGGATTTGATAAAAAAATGGAATTATACATAGAAAGATTATAGTTCGGAGAAAATAAAGAGATGAATGACCAGATATATTTAATTTTAATCTTAATTTTTATAATTTTAGTGCTTTCCAGATTTATAGTAAGGCTATACAGTACCGATAACCCGAAAGCTAGGGGAGCAGTCTTTTTTTTTCGCATGCTTCTCGGATTTCTGATAGCTATGCTTGTTTTTGTTATAGTAGAAGCGATAAGGGGCAATAATATTTTAGAACGTTTTTTCGGTAGTTAAACAGCAGATACTAATAGAAAAAAGAAGTGGTTTTTATGGATTTTGAAAAAGCACGAGAAGAGATGATAAGATACCAGATAAAGGGAAGAGGCATTAGAGACAAAAGAGTTCTTTCTGCTATGAGCAGTATCCCCCGGGATAAATTTGTTTTAGAGGGAGAAAAGGATAATGCCTATCTGGATTGTCCTTTGCCCATAGGTATGAGTCAAACCATTTCTCAACCTTTTATGGTAGCCTTAATGACTCAATGTCTTTCCCTTAAAGGCCCGGAAACTGTTTTAGAAGTAGGTACCGGTTCGGGTTATCAAGCAGCGATTTTGTCTAAATTAGCTAAAATGGTTTATACTATAGAACGTTTTAATGCCCTGGCAGATAGAGCGGGAAAAATATTTAAAGAATTAGAAATAAAAAACGTTAAGATAATCGTAGGTGATGGGAGTAAAGGATTAGAAGAATATTCTCCTTATGATGGCATTATAGTCACCGCCGGGTCTCCGGAAATACCAGGAAGTTTAATAGAACAATTAAATGAAAAGGGAAGAATAGTAATCCCCGTAGGTAATTCTTTTTCCCAGGACCTCCTGCTGGGGATTAAAGAAAAAGGTAAATTAAAAACAGTAAATCATGGTGGATGTGTTTTTGTTCCCTTAGTAGGAAAATATGGTTGGTAGTAATAAAAAAAGAGCGGGAAACGGGGTTCGAACCCGCGACCTTTGGCTTGGGAAGCCAACGCTCTACCGCCTGAGCTATTCCCGCAATGATTTTGTCTCAGATATTATACCTAAATATTGCTAAATTATCAACTAATTATAGTAAAAGTATAGCGCATCGCGTATCGCGTGAAGAAAATTAGGTTTAGGAGTTGGTGGCACGATGCATCGTACCCCCAGGTGATAGAGAAAAAAGAAGAAGTGTCTTCATTAGCATCATGAAAATATGTAAGAAGTAAGAAAATAATAATAAAAGGAGAGCAATTTATTGAAATATCATTCAAAGAAGAAAAAGAACGGTAAGATAAGAAAATTTTTGTTATACTTAATAATAATAATTGTTGTGTTGAGTTTAGTTGATGCCGTAGATTTATATAAGAATAGGAATAAAATACTCCCCGGAGTATCTGCTTTTGGTGTTGAGTTGGAAGGCCTAAAGAAAGAAAAAATCCGAGAGATTCTTCAACCCATTGCTTCAAAGATGATTGATTCCCCACGAATATTAGTATTTGAAGATAAAGAATTTAAATTTATTCCTCATAAAGAGCTGAATGCTTTTATCGATTTAAATTGGGTAGTCGAAGAAACTTACGCTATTGCCCGTACCGGAAATGTTTTCAAGAGAATAAAGGACAGAATTGTAGTTTGGAGAAAAGGATACGAAGTACCATTCCAGGCTGAATTCAACCCGCAGAAGTTTGAGGATTTTCAAAATAGAATAAGCTCGCTGATAAATCGTATTCCTCGTGATGCTTATGTAGAGGGTAATAGAATTATTGAAAGCAGGATAGGGGTAAAGCTTGATTTAGAAAAATTCAAGGAAGAAATTACTGAATCACTAAAAAGTTTAGATGAAGAAAAATATATTTTTGATCTACCGGTGATTACTGTTGACCCCAAAATTACTACTCAAAATATTTTAAAAGAATTAGCTATTAGTGGGGAATTGGGGACATATTCCACCTCATTAGAAAACAAAGAAGAAAACACTATATATAATATAAAATTGTCCTCTGAAGAGATAAACGGTATATTAGTAAAACCACAAGATATTTTTTCTTTTAATAAATATGTAGGGCCTGCTGAAAAAGCAGACGGGTATAAAGAAAGCACTATTATTGCTAATGGTATATTTGTAAATGGCTATGGAGGCGGCATCTGTCAGGTATCAAGCACTTTATATAATGCGGTTCTTTTGGCAAATCTACCAATTGTAGAGAGGTATAATCATTCAGTATACGGAGATGCAACTAAATACGTTCCTCTGGGACAGGATGCGGCTATATTTTATGGATTTAAAGATCTAAGATTTAAAAACAATTCGGATCATGCAATAGTAATTTTTTCGGAAGTTTTTAGAGATACATTAAAGGCTAGTATCTTTGGCGGGAATGAGGATAAAGCAGAAGTGGAAATTATTAGCAAAGATAAAAAGATAATTGACTATCAGATAATTAGAGAGAAAGATTCTAAGTTAGAAGCGAACCAGGAGATAGTTGTCCAAGAAGGAGTGCCGGGTTATCAGATAAAAACTTACCGAATTATTAGAAAAAACGGAGAGGAAAAGATAGAGTTTTTAGCGGAAGATATTTACAAGAGTGTGCCGATGATTATTAAAGAGAATTAGTATATCGTATATCGTATTTCGTAAAGTTGGTTAGCCAGATAACCAAATAAACTTGTATCTTGCATCTTGTATCTTGCATCTTATATTTTATACTAACGACTATTCACTATTCACTAACGACTAATTCAACTGGCCAACTACTAAATAGGGCAACTGGATAACCGGATAACTGGTTAACTAATGCTCTCTACACTTGAAAGGTGAACCATCCCGAATGATATCTATAAAAAAATATTTTAGAATTATATTCGTAGCATTACTATTATTACTCTTTTGTTTCCCTCAAACTGCTTTACTGCAAACAACTTCTGTCGAATATATCTGTGGTGGAACAGATTATGAAACTCCTGTATATGTGATTAAGACTGATTATAAAAAACCGGCGATAATGATTGTAGCCGGAATACATGGAAATGAAAAAGCCGGTATCAAAGCTGCCGAATATTTAAAAGACAATCTACACATTGAAAGAGGGACTTTGATAATTATACCGAAAGCAAATATTTTAGCCTGCGAAGAAAACGTAAGGTGTTTCCCCCCGGAAATTAATTTGAACAGAATTTATCCCGGGAATCCTCAGGGAAATTCTGTAGAAAAATTAGCTTATGAAATATTTAGTCTGATGAAAAGATATGATATCGGTCTATTGGTTGATTTACACGAGTCGATAGAATTTTACAGGAAGAACCCTAAAAATTATGGCCAGACTATAGTTATAGATTCTGGTGATGATTACTTATTTGAGTTGAGCTCTTTTCTGGCTGAGGATATGAACAAAGGGATTATCGAGGATGGCAATAAATATCAGGTTTTAGTGGATCCTATCAAAGGAAGTACTGCTTATTGCGCCTATTATCAGCTTGATATTCCTGCTTTAACTTTTGAAACCTGCAGGAAATTACCCTTATCCTTCCGGATAGGAGAGCAGATTAAGTTTGTAAAGATAATACTAACTAAATGGAACATGCTTGCAGTCCAGAGATAATCCCGCACTCGAAGGGAATTAGTAAGGGGCGGATGAATCCGCCCCTTACAGGAAATAGAAAAAATGACAAAGAACCGTCCCCTGGTGCGTTTTAATTATCCTGGGAAGTGTCCTTAACTCCTTCGGTTTCTGTTACTTCTTCTGAAATTGTCTCTTCCGAGGTTACTTGCTCTGTAGAGTCTGATGGTTGGCTCTCTTCTGCAGAAGATTTTAATGATTCAATTTCCGCGTCAAAATCGTAATTAATAACAATATTAGCCTCTTCTTTTAATTTAGATATTAAAGCTGTGATTGCCTCATTTTCTCTTTGGCTTCTAAGAATATTACTAATTCGTTCTTTCGCTTCTTCAAAGGTAGGAGAATATTCTTCTTTCTTCTCTTCGCATTTAATAATATGGTATCCAAATTGTGTTTGGACTACTCCGCTAATCTCTCCCGGTTGCAAAGAGAAAGCAGCATCTTCAAATTCTTTCACCATCTGACCTATGGCAAAAAAGCCCAGATCTCCACCGCTTGGTGCAGAAGGTCCTATAGATTTTTCTTTGGCTAATTCTGCAAAATCGGTAAGTCCCTCTTTGAGTTGTAGAAGAAGATTATTTGCCTCTTCTTCAGTTTCAACCAATATATGGCGGGCGTGAACTTGCTCGGGTTCAAGGAAACTTTCCTTATTTTCATTGTAATATTCTAATAATTCCTCATCGTTAACGCTTACCTGGTTTTTGGTTTCTTCTAAAATAGAATTTATCATTAATTGTCTTTTTATATCCTCTTTGAGTCGGACGAGGGTAATATTATTTGCTTTTAAGGCTTCATCGAATTCTTCAGGAGAAGAGAAATTATCCTTTATCTTGTCAATTTCTAAATTTATCTCATCATTGGAAATCTTAACCTTCTCTTTTTGAGCTTGCTGATATATAAGTTCATAATCAATTAATTGGTCTAATATATTCTTTTTAAAAGAAACAATGGCAGATTGATCTAAGCTGGAAAGAACAGTATCATCATATTGAGAGATCGCGTTTAAAAAAGCGTTTTGCAGCTGGTCAGAAGTAATGCCCGATTCATTTACTTCGGCAATATAATAGGTTTGACTCTGGCCGCCGGAGGATCTGTATTGGCCTAAGCCATAAAAAATAGAAATGCCAAAAAAGGCAACCAGTGAAATTATTATGAATTTCATATTTTTTCTTAATATTCGCAACATAGTTTATTTTAAATCTCCTTTTAATTTAGTAGGGTAACTAATAATCGATACTGAATTACTATACGCTCTACGCTATTTTTATTCACTAACGACTAGTTTGTATATAATATAATATTGTAGAGAGGTTTTGTCAAATTTATAATTCGTATCGCGTATCGAGTATTGCGTATTGCGTGAAAGAGAAAGAAAAGGCACAAGAGATAAAAGAAGGGAGGAAAAACAGAAATAATAAATATTGTAAAAAAAGTTGTTAGCTAAAAAAGACTTGACATAAGTTTTAGATAATATAATAATATAGAAGTTTTATACTCAGTATTGATGAATTTCTTGATAAATTTTTAGTTGTATTATATAA
>DAOUTX010000049.1 GCA_030668465.1 Atribacterota bacterium
ACTAAAAAAAACCTAAAAACTCCTGACTGTAGATAAAAAAAACTATCTTCCCGAGTAATGCCATTTATGTAAAAAAGGAATTCCAGTAGTTAAACCAGGGAGTCGGAAGCTTTAGAATTTTAAAACAAATATTAATATTAAAAAGATTAGAATTTAAAAATTTGACAAAAGTAAAATTTTAGGGTATTATACATTTCAAATATTAAAAAAGAATAATTTAACGAGGAAAGTAAGTCATTCTTTAAATTAAAAAGAGAAGGATACATTTGGTGAAAGTATCTTAAAAAAGATGACTGAAAAGAGAACCTCAATTATGATAGGTTGGTAACCTTTAAAAACCTCTAATGAGTGGGGTAAATATTTTATCCAATCCCAGGTGGTACCGCGAGATTTCATCTCGTCCTTTTATGATAATGAAGATTATCAAGGGGACGGGATTTTTTATTTTGTAAACAGGTGAGGTGAATAAAAAATGCAAAAATTAAAAGTAAGTATTATTGGTTCAACTGGTTATGCAGGGAAAGAATTAGTAAAAATATTAATGAATCATCAAAAGGTAGAATTGGTTCACCTGGTTTCTTCCAGTTATGCAGGAAAAAATATAGCGGAGATATTTCCTGAATTCCTGAATAAATTAGATAAAAAACTTATAAATCTTGATTTGGAGTTAGTGGCTCAGAATTCGGATCTGGTATTTACTGCTTTACCTCATACAATCTCTATGGATGTGGTTCCCGAGTTTTTAAAAAAAGGGGTTAAGGTAGTTGATTTAAGTGCGGACTACCGTATAAAGGATCCAGCGGTGTATCAGGAATGGTATAAGAAAGAACTCAACCAAATTAGTAAAGGGCTGTTACCTGAAGCTGTTTACGGTCTTCCGGAGATTTACTTGGACAAAATAAAAGATGCCTTGTTGGTAGCTAACCCTGGCTGTTATCCGACCAGCGTAATTTTAGGGATTACCCCTTTATTAAAATATCACTTTGTAGAACCAGAAGGGATTATTATTGATTCTAAATCCGGTACCAGTGGAGCGGGGAAGAAATTGTCTTTAGGTCTTCATTTTACGGAGTGTAATGAAAATTTTAAAGCCTACAAGGTTGTCAGGCATAATCATATTCCGGAAGTCGAACAGGAGTTATCCTTTATCTATTTTGGTGGGAATGATAATAAATATCAGGAAACAGGGATAAAAGTTTCCTTTACTCCCCATCTTATTCCGATTAATAGAGGAATTTTGTCCACCTGCTATTTAAGTTTAAAGGGTTCTAAAAAAGAAGAGGAGGTTTTGGAGATTTATCAAAAATATTATCAGGAGGCACCTTTTGTACGAATCTTTGAGCCCCCCAATTTGCCGGAGGTAAAATTTGTAGCAGGAACAAATTATTGTGATATAGGATTTTCCATAGATGAAAGGGTAGGAAAGATAAAAGTAATTTCCGTTATCGATAATTTACTTAAAGGGGCTGCCGGACAGGCAGTGCAGAATATGAATATTATGTCTGGCTTTTCAGAGACCTGCGGGCTGGTATAAATTAAAGGTGAAAGGAGTTAAAAATGATAAAAGATGTTTTAGAAAAAGAATATTTTCAGGTTGTTAAAGGAGGAATAACTTATCCTAAAGGCATAAAAGCAGCCGGAGTAAAATGCGGGATAAGATTCAATAAAAAAGATTTGACCTTAATCTATTCGGAAAAAGTTGCCGATGCCTGGGGAACATTTACCACTAATAAATTTAAGGCTGCACCCTTAATAGTAACCAAAAAAAATCTATCTGAATCTAAAGGAAAGTTGCAGGCAATTTTAATAAATAGCGGAATAGCCAATGCCTGTACCGGAGAAAAGGGATTAAAAGATGCCTGGGAGACTGTAAATTACGTTTCAGAAGGATTAAAGATTGATAAAAAGTATGTAGCAGTTACTTCTACCGGGAAAATTGGTGAATTCTTGCCTTTAAAAAAGATAAAAACTGGCTTAAAAGAAGCTATTTCTAAACTGAGTACTTCAGGAGGTACAGAAGCAGCAGAAGCAATATTGACTACTGATACTAAAAAGAAAGAGATAGCGGTTAATTTTAAATTAAGCGAAAAGGAAGTGAAAATTGGAGGGATGGCTAAGGGGTCGGGGATGATTCATCCTAATATGGCGACAATGTTGGGATTTATTACCAGCGATATTTCCATTAAAGGAGAGCTACTCCAAGAAGCCCTTAAACAGGTAGTGGAAAAAACTTTCAATATGATTAGCGTAGATGGTGATACAAGTACTAATGATATGGTGTTGTTTATAACCAATGGTCTGGCTGGAAATAAAATAGTCGATAAAAAAGATGCTGATTATTATAAGTTCTTAGAGGCACTGCAATATGTGGCCAAATATTTAGCCAGGTGTATTGCCAAGGATGGAGAGGGAGCTACCAAGATGATTGAAGTAGAAGTTCAAAATGCAGTGTCTTTCGGGGAGGCCAAGAAAGTTGCTAAAGCAGTAATTAATTCTCCCTTGGTAAAAACAGCAATTTTTGGTAAAGACCCTAATTGGGGAAGAATTTTAGCGGCAGTGGGATACTCCGGAGCAGAGGTTATGCCCGATAAAGTTGACCTTTATCTGAAAGAAAAAATAGTTGAGGATGGCCAACCTTTAAAATTTTCCAAACGGGCCATACATAAATATCTAAAATTATCTGATGAGATAAAAATATTGGTTGATTTAAAGATGGGCAAAGAAAGTGCTATTGCCTGGGGATGTGACCTAACCTATGATTATGTGAAGATAAATATTAAATACAATTAGTACAGTGATAAGTAATATGTAATTAGTAATAGGTTTCAGGTTGCGAGTTACAGGTTACGAATAATTCGACCCCTATAAGAGGTAATCGTCAAAGAAAAAAAAGACAATAAAAACAAGAAGGGCACAATTCATTGTGCCCCTACACCTGAATCTTATTTTTTTTACGCGATACGAGAGAAAAGTTTTAAGTTTTGAGTTATGGTTTTTCGCTTTTACTTTTTAATTTACTAAATACTATTCACTATTCATTAACGACTAATTGAATTGGTCAATTGAAAAAAAGGAGTGTGATAGACAATGAAAAAAGATATAGATAAGCAGGGAGAAATTCTTTTAGAAGCCCTCCCTTATATTAAAAAATTTTGGGATAAGACAGTGGTTATAAAATACGGTGGTAGTGCCATGAAGGATAAAGACTTAGAAAAACAGATTATAAAAGATATCATTTTATTAAAATATGTGGGAATGAAACCGGTGATTGTTCATGGCGGAGGACCAGAGATATCTGCAGAAATGGAAAAGAGGAACAAGATCCCCCAATTTGTTAATGGATTAAGAGTAACCGATGAAGAGACGATGGAGATAACCGAGATGGTCTTAACCGGTAAAATTAACACTCGTTTGGTGGCAGAGATTAACCTTTATATTTCTGAAGGTTCAGGGAATGGAGTAAAGGGTATCGGTCTAAGCGGAGAAGATGCCCAGCTTTTGACGGTTAAGAAACATCGGATACCAGAACTAGGTTTGGTAGGAGAAGTTGAAAAAATTAATCCCGAAATATTAACAATTTTACTGGAAAAAAATTATATCCCGGTAATTGCTACGGTGGGAGTGGATAAAGAAGGAACCAGATATAACATCAATGCTGATACTGTAGCAGGCCAGATAGCCATATCTTTACAGGCAGAAAAATTAATATATTTGAGCGATGTGGATGGAATATTTAAAGATTTTGAAGATCCAACTTCCATAATTAGCAGTTTGACCATTAATCAAGCCAAGGACTTAATTGAGTCTGGGCAGATTCAAAAAGGGATGATTCCCAAAGTAGATTCAGCTATTCAAGCCTTAGAGGGTGGAGTAAATAAAGTGCATTTCTTAAACGGTAAACGGTCACATTCTATTTTGTTAGAGCTGTTTACCGATAGCGGAATAGGAACAGAAATTATCCCTTAATCTGTGCAATTACTTAAAATAAATATTAAACAAGGAGGTCAAAAGGTTATGAAAACTAAACAATTAATAGAAAATGAAAAAAAATATTTGATGCAGACTTATACCCAGCCAGATATGGTTTTGGACAGAGGAGAAGGATTAAAAGTTTGGGATTTAGAAGAAAAATTATATTACGATTTTATCGGAGGCATAGCGGTAAATGCTTTAGGCTATTGTCACCTAAAAGTAGTAGAAGCCATTAAAAATCAGGCTGAAAAATTAATTCATTGTTCTAACCTTTTTTATAATGAGCCACAAATAATTTTGGCGAAAAAATTGGTAGAAATTTCTTGCGGAGATAAAGTATTTTTTGGTAATAGTGGGGCAGAGGTGAATGAAGGTGCAATCAAATTAGCAGTTAAATATTTTAAAGAGCAAAATAAAGATAAACATACAATAATTTATATGAAAAATTCTTTTCACGGCAGGACCATTGGTACTTTAGCAGCAACCGGGAAATATAAATATCAGAAAGATTATCTTCCTCTTTTACCCAAATTTAAGCAAGCTATATTTAATAATCTTAATTCAGTTAAAGAAGCAGTTAATGATCAGGTAGCAGCAATTATAGTAGAACCGATTCAGGGTGAGGGCGGAATAAATATTGCCAGTAAAGAATTTATAGAAGGATTAAGAAAATTATGTAACGAAAAGGACATATTATTGATTTTTGATGAAATACAATGTGGCTTAGGAAGAACCGGAAAAGTATTTGCTTACCAATATTACAATATAGAGCCGGATATCTTAACTCTCGCTAAACCCTTAGGAGGGGGATTACCTATCGGAGCTTTAATTGCTAAAGAGAAAGTAGCCTCCTCTTTCAAACCCGGTGATCATGGAACTACTTTTGGGGGTAATCCCGTGGTTTGCGCAACAGCAATTGCTTATTTAAAGGTTCTACAAGAAGAAAATTTAATAGCAAAATGCAAAGAGAAAGGAGAGTATTTTAAAAAGAAAATAGAAGAACTTAAAGAAAAGTATCCTAAATTTATTAAAGAAGTAAGAGTAATAGGTCTAATGGTGGGATTGGAAATAGAAAAAAACGGTTCGGAGGTGGTTAAAAAATGCTTGGAAGAAGGAGTATTAATTAATTGTACTGCTGGCAATGTATTACGCTTCCTACCGTCGTTAATTGTAAAGGAAGAAGAAATAGATTATTTAATAGGAGTATTAGATAAAATTTTTAAAAAAATATAACAATGTCATTCCTGCGGAAGCGGGAATCTATAATCATATTAGAGGACATAAATTTCTGTTTTTAAAGAAAATAACAAAAAATAAAAAGGGGTATAGAGAAATGAAAAAAATGAAAAAAGTAGTATTGGCTTATTCAGGAGGATTAGATACTTCTGTAGCCATTAAATGGTTAAAAGAGAATTATTGCGATGAAGTAATTGCAGTGGCGGTTGACGTAGGTCAACAGAGTGATTTAGAATATGTAAAAGAAAAGGCTCTTAAAGTTGGAGCGAGCAAGTCTTACATTATTGATGCCAAAGAAGAATTTGCAAAGGAATATGTTCTACCAGGGTTGCAGGCAGGTGCGGTTTATGAGTCAAATTATCCTTTGGCTACAGCTTATTCTCGGCCCTTAATTTCTAAAATTATGGTTGAGATTGCCGAAAAAGAACAGGCAGAAGCTATTGTACATGGCTGCACAGGAAAGGGCAATGATCAGGTGAGATTTGAAGTATCTATTGCTGCTCTAAATCCTAAATTGCAGGTAATTGCCCCGGCTCGAGAATGGGGATTTACCCGGGACGAAGAGATTGAATATGCCAAAAAATATAATATTCCTGTCCCTGTAGATGTGGAAAATCCATACAGTGTGGATCAGAATTTATGGGGCAGGTCTATCGAATGTGGGGTATTAGAGGACCCCTGGGTAGAGCCACCGGAAGAGGGGGTTTACGATTGGACGGTAAGCCAGGAGAAGGCTCCTGACAAACCAACTTATCTGGAGATATATTTTGAAAAAGGAGAGCCACGGAGTATTAATGGAGAAAAATTATCTTTGGTAGATTTAATTCAGAAACTAAATAAAGTTGGCGGTAAAAACGGGGTAGGACGAGTGGATATGGTAGAGAACAGATTAGTGGGAATTAAATCTCGGGAAATCTATGAATGTCCGGGGGCAACGATCTTATTAAAGGCATATCAGGCTTTAGAAGGGCTAGTCCACCCTAGAGAATTATCTCATTTCAAACAGATTGTTTCTCAAAAATATTCTGAATTAACTTACTATGGCTTATGGTTTTCTGCCTTGAAAGAGGCTTTGGATGGTTTTGTAAAAGCAATTAAGGAAAAAGTAACCGGGACCATAAAAGTTAAATTATTTAAAGGTAATTGTGTGGTAGTAGGAAGAAAATCTAATAATTCTCTATACGATTTTAACTTGGCTACTTATGACCAGGGAGATACTTTCAACCAAGATTTTGCCAAAGGATTTATAGAACTTTGGGGACTACCCACTAAAGTATATTCTTCGGTGAATAAAAAATTAAGTAATAAGTAATGAGTAATGAGTAATGAGAGGAAAGAGTTAGTTGGTTACATGGTTATTTGATTAATTAGTTTAAGAAAGAAAAGAGAAGAAAATACAAAAGATAAGAGTATTGAGTATCGAGAATTAATTACTTTATCAGTAAAATGAGGGTTGCAAGGTGCAAGTTACGAGTTCCGAGTTTACAAAGAAAAAAGTAGGGGTGTATTGCCATACGCCCCTTGACTTTAATCTGTATAATCCGTGCTAGTAATCTGTGTAATCAAATATTGTGTCAGGAGGAAAAAATGGAAAAACTATGGGGCGGAAGATTTAAAAAAAATATAAATAAGGAGATGGAAGAATTTGTCTCTTCTCTTTCCTTTGATAAAAAATTAGTTAAATATGACCTGTTAGGGAGTATCGCTCATGCTCAGATGTTAGGGAAATGTAAGATTATCTCTAAAGACGAAAAAAATAAAATTGTTGAGGGATTAAAACAAATTTTAAAAGAAGTACAAGAGAGCAAGGTAAAAATTATCACAAAAGAAGCAGAAGATATTCATTCCTGGGCGGAAAATAAATTAAAGGAAAAAATTGGTACTGTGGCCGGGAAATTGCATATCGCCCGAAGTAGAAATGATCAGATAGCCCTCGATGAACGGATGTATTTAAAAGAAGAAGTTTTAAAAATCCAGGATTTACTTAAAGACTTACAGAAATCTCTTTTGTCATCTGCTCAGAAACACTTAGGGATAATTACGCCAGGATATACTCACCTTCAACATGCCCAGCCCCTCCTTTTTTCCCATCACCTGATGGCTTACTTTTATATGTTTGAACGGGATAAGGGAAGGATACAAGATTTATACAAAAGG
>DAOUTX010000034.1 GCA_030668465.1 Atribacterota bacterium
CTTGCCAAACAAAAACCTAAATTATTCGATTCTATCCTGGTCTGGAAACTATCCCGTTTTGCCCGTAATAGGGAAGATTCAATTATATATAAAGCCCTTTTAAGAAGAAGGGGTATTTCAGTTATATCTATTAATGAAAAACTAGACGATTCTCCTTCAGGTAAACTCTTAGAAGGAATGATTGAAGTAATGGATGAATTTTACTCTGCAAATCTTGCTCAAGATACAATGAGGGGATTAAAAGAGAACGCTTCTAGAGGCTTTCGCAATGGCGGAGTTCCTCCTATGGGATATAAAACAAAAAAAGTTATGATTGGAACTAATATAAAGAGTAAACTAGAATTAGATAAGAATTTTAGTCAAATTATTCAACGAATCTTTAAAATGTTTATTAGTGGTATGGGAGCAAAAGAAATTGTAAATAACTTTAACAAGGAAGGTATTAAAACTAATAAAGGTAAAATTTGGAGTAAAAATGTTATTTATTATATTCTTAAAAACGAAGTATACACAGGAACTTTGGTTTGGAATCGACAAAGTAAAAATCAATATAAAATAAATTCGAGCAATAATAAAGAAGTGATAAGAATTAAAAACACTTATCCTGCTCTTATTGATCAAAAAACTTTTTATAGAGTACAATCTCTTCTAAAAGAAAGAAGCCCAAAAATAACTCCTCCTAGAACAACTAGTAGCAAATATCTATTAAGTGGATTGCTTTTTTGTGGTAAGTGTGGTTCTAAAATGGTTGGATGTGCCGCTAAATCTTCACAACATTTTTATTATGCTTGTAGTAACTATTGCATGAAAGGGAAATATATTTGTAATGCTAAACTTCTTAATAAAAACAAATTAGAAACATTTATTACAAATAGAATTAAGGCAAATATTTTAACAAAGAAAAATTTAGAAGAATTAGTAAAACTTACCAATAAAGAGCTAGTCCAGAATAAAACAGAATATAAGAATCAATTGGATGTATTAGATGGACAATTGACGGATCTAATAAAAAGGCGTGATAAACTTTATAATGCCTTAGAAAATGGAAAATTAGATATTGAATATTTGGCACCAAGGATAAAGGAATTAAAATCTCAAATAGACATTCTAAAAGAAAAAAGAATAGAAATAATTGAGAATATTAAAACAACTGAAATAAAAACCCTAAAATCAAGCGAAATAAAGGAATATGTATCTGATTTAAAAAATTTATTGAGCAATGGTACTATAATCGAACAAAAATCTTTCATCAAATCTTTTATAAAGCGTATTGAAATTAAATTACCGAAAGTAATAATTGACTATACTGTTCCTCTAGAAATAAAAAAGGTAGAACATCTTACAAAAGAAGTTCTACCTTTAGAATTGTTTGGTAGGCGGAACAGGACTTGAACCTGTGACCCCCTACATGTGAAGCAGGTGCTCTGCCAACTGAGCTATCCGCCCATTTTTTACAATAAATCAATGGTGCCCCCAAGGGGATTTGAACCCCTGTCGCCGCCGTGAAAGGGCGGTGTCCTGTCCCCTAGACGATGGGGGCATTTTTCGATGGGCCGTGCAGGTTTCGAACCTGCGACCCTCTGATTAAGAGTCAGATGCTCTACCAACTGAGCTAACGGCCCTAAAAATATTTAAAATTAAAGAATTTTTGCTTCTAAATGTTACTATATTTTTTACTACCTGTCAATTACAAATTCGTATTGCGTATTGTATGAAGAAAAAGAACTAGAGAATAAAGAAGATAAAAAACAAAAACAATAAATATTCTTTTCTCTTTCTTAGTACACCACTAAAGTTTACACTAACTTTTTATAAATTAACTATTCTTCGGAAATTCGGGTTAAATTTTCAAATTTAGCATATTCCTTTACAAAGGTTAATTCCACCTTACCTGTTGGCCCGTTTCTCTGTTTGCTAATAATTACCTCAGCAATTCCCTTTTTTTCCGTCTTAGGTTTGTAGTATTCTTCTCGGTATATAAAAACTACTAAGTCAGCATCTTGTTCAATAGCACCACTCTCCCTTAAATCAGAAAGACGGGGTCTTCTTTCAATTCTCTGTTCCACTGCTCTGGATAATTGGGAAACTGCAATTACCGGGACATTTAATTCTCTGGCTAAACCTTTAAGGGAACGAGAAATTTCTGAAATCTCCTGCTGTCTATTTTCTATTCTGCCAGAACTTGAAATAAGCTGTAAATAATCTATAATTACTAAACCAAGATTGTGTTGAGCTTTTAGACGCCTGGCCTTAGCTTTTATTTCTAAACAAGTAATCCCAGCTGTATCATCAATAAAAATGGGAGCAGAAGCTAACCGACCAGCTGCATTAGAAAGTGGAGCCCAATCTTTTTCCGCTAATCGTCCTTTTCTTAAATTATGAGCATCAATCCGAGCTTCTGAACAAAGCATCCTTTGCACTAATTGAGACTTTGACATCTCTAAACTAAAAATTGCTACCGGTGTATTTTTGGATATGCTTGCATATTGAGCAATACTCATACAAAATGCTGTCTTACCCATAGCAGGTCTTCCAGCAATGACTATAAACTCAGAAGGTTGAAAACCAGTAGTAATTTCATCAAATTCGTCAAATCCACTGGAAACTCCGGTAATAAATTCTTCCCGGTGATATAGGTCTTCAATTTTTTCATAACTATCCGTAATTAGCTCCTTAATAGGAACAAAAGATTGCCTTATGTTTCTCTGTGATATTTCGAATACTAAATGTTCTGCTTTATCCAGTAAAACTTTGGCATCTTCTTTTTCTTCATACCCCATAGAAATAATTTTTGTAGCACTATTAATTAAGTTACGTAAAATAGATTTTTCTTCGATAATTTTAATGTAGTACTCAATATTTGCTGCAGTAGGGACACTATTAATTAGATTAGTTAGGTAGGTAACTCCCCCGATCTCTTCTAATAAATTTACCCTATTTAATTCCTCAGTTAAGGTAACTAAATCAACACCCCTGCTCTTTTCAAACAATTCAAGAATACACTTAAAGATAATCTGGTGAGATTTTTTGTAAAAATCTTCAGGTCTTAAAATATCCACACCATGCAAAATAGCATCTTCCTGAAGTAACATTGAACCTAAAGCAGCCTGTTCTGCACTAATATTTTGTGGAGGATTCCTGCCTAATTCCATCTTTTAATAACTCCATATTAAACTAGTCGTTAGTATATAATATAGCGTAGAGCGTACAGCGTTTAGCGTATAGTTTCAAATTTAAAAAATGCTTATACCAATTTAGCTAAAAACTTAAAACACTTTTTCCGTATATTGTATTACGTATTGCGTTCGGATTTAAATGACAAAAAGAGAAAAACCTGTAATTTGGAACGTATAACTATTTACTTTTAACATATTACTCATCACTATTTCTATATCCACTGGCCCCTGGATTCTGGCCACTGACTACGGTTTTTTATCTTTTATTTTCTTAACTGGCTAACCAGGTAACCAATTAACCAGCTAACTAAATATATACGCTAAACGCTATACGCTCTACGCTAATATACGATATACGGATCTATTCTTTTTTTATATCCTCTATCTTCTGCTCAGATGCGGAATCAGAAATTAAATTAACTTTAATTTGAGGAGTTATCTCTTTATATAAGTTAACCGGCACAATATGAACACCCAATTTTTTTAAGGATTCTTTTAAATTAAGTTTCTTTTTATCTAATTCAATTCCGTGTTCCTTTAATAGAGTCTCAACAATATCTTTACTGGTTACAGAACCGAAAAGCTTTCCTTCTTCCCCAGCTTTAACTTTAATTTCCAGGGAGATATTATTAATTTTTTCTGCTAATTCTTTAACTTCCTTCAACTCTCCCTCTCTTTGTTCTACTTCTCGTTTCTTTAAATATTCTATTTGTTTAAAATTACCTATGGTAAAAGAAATTGCTTTACCTTGGGGAATCAAAAAATTACGGGCAAAACCGTCGCTTACTTCAACTACATCTCCTACTTGTCCAATTTTTTCAATATTTCGTTTCAATATTATTTTCATATTCTAAGCCTCCCTGCTCTATTCTCTATTTATTATAAATTCTTCCATCAATTTTAGCAACATTTATTAGTCGCGAGTATATCGTATCGTGTATTGCGCTAAAGAAATAAAATTCAGACGTAGGGGCACAATGAATTGTGCCCTTTCTAATGCTGCTTGCTTTTCGTCTCCTGTGGGCGTATGCAATACGCCCCTATTACCTTTTCTTTGACAATTGTCTTTTGTCTGCTAATAATTTTTTTCTATCTTCTTCTATCCTCTCGCGATACGAATAAGGCTTCTGAATTCTATTTTCTTCACGATATACGGTATACGACATACTATATACTAAATTATTCTTTTCTGGTGGCAAGTAATCTTCTAAAATCTATCCATATATCCAACATAGCTGCCCAGACAACAATTTGGGATAAAAATGGTTGAAAGCACACCAGAATATATATAACCCACTTTAAAAAATTTTTAATTTTAAACCGTTCTAATATAAAACCGGTTAAAGAAAGACCATAAATTAAAAAGACCACTGCAAAAAAAATTTGTATATTTATTCCAATTTTATTTAAAAGAGGTATTTTGTAAGTCGTTCCCAGAATTATCAATACCATCCCTAAAAGATAACTCCCAAAAAAAGACTTGGAAGCTCTCCAGTTAAAGAAGGAAGTAAAATTCGTTAACTTATATCCAAATCTCCTTAAGATTAAGCGAGCTACCCAGTAATTCAAAATAGTATCAAAAATTGAGGCAAGAATAATCATTCCCGGGAATGCTATTCTAACAATACTAATGGTTTGAGTTAGGGAATCTTTCAGGGAAGCTAATTGTTCCGGAGATAGTCCCATATTACTATAAAAATTCAAAGATTGAGTTATAATTTTATCTATTTCTTCTATGTCAAATAATACGGTGTTAAGATCTAAAATCCAAAAACCGATTAAAAGGATTAAACCTTTAGAAACAAGAGAAGCTATGCTTCCAATGATAATAATATCAGTTAAAGATAATCCTTTTTTTATGCCAAAACCTAAAGTTAGCCCCAATATTCCAAAACCTAATAGGACCATAAACCCTTGCAGTGGACCAGCTAAAGTAGTTACCAAAATCCCTGATATAAAAGTTGAGATAATAGCAAACTTTATACTATGGCGTAAACATAAAATTATAATCGGGAGAGGGCATAAAAAACTTACCAGTGTACCTAGTAAGGGAATGTAAATACTAATAATAAATAAAACGGCAGTAATTGCGGCTAAAAATGCACCCTCAACTATTGATTTAGTTGGAATTTGTTCAGTCAATAAATAAGCCTCTTAAATTAAAAATTATTTTCGTAAATCGTATATCGTATTTAGTATGTCGTATTTCGTAAATAATTAATACTCTGCTCGTTATATGATAAAATACGAGATACGAGATACTCATTTGTTACTTCGCTTTCACTTACTGCCTACACCTAAACGCTATACGCTCCACGCTATTCTTCACTATATACTATATACTAATTTATTTATTTCGCCACATAGGGAAGAAGCCCTATTTCTCTTGCTCTTTTTATAGATATAGCCAGTGTACGTTGATGTCTTGCGCAGTTTCCGGTTGCTCTACGAGGCAGCATTTTACCTTGTTCAGTAATAAATTTTCTTAATAAATCTACATCTTTATAATCGGCTACTATTTTTTCTTTGCAAAAAAGACAAACTTTCCTTTGTGGTCTTCTAAAAAAACCGTATCGTGCCATTAATTTATATTTTTCCTCCTTCTTTATAATCTACCTTTTCTTTTTGGTATTTCTTTAAATACATTGAATAACTAACTTTATTTTGAATTTTTTTCTACATGTTGTAAAGTTAATAAATATCTGATAACTTTCTCTTCTAATTTTACAACTCTTTCAAATTCAGGAATAATTTTTTCATCCGCATTAAAATTTAAGACCACATAAATCGCCTCTGTGAAATCCTTAATTTCATAAGCTAACTTTCTTTTACCCCATTTATCTGTCTTGGTTATTTCTCCCTTTGCATCTGTAATAAGCTTTTTTAATTTATTCAATAAGGAATCTAATTCTTCGTCTTCTAACTGGGGATTTATAGCAAGTATTACTTCATAACTTCTCATCTGTTGCCACCTCCTTTCGGTTTAATCAGCCCCTGAAAGATTTTTCAGGAGCAAGGAAATTAGAAATATAAAACGATTTATATTATATCACAGATATTTTCGATATCAAGTTTTTATTCGTATCCATTTAGTTAGTTAGTTAGTTGGTTACTTAGTTAACTAGTTAATAAATTAATATCAAACCAATTAGTCCGGCGACCATACTAACTAGATGAATTTACATCTTTTTCCTAATCCCGGGGAATAATTTCTTTAATTTTCTTCTCTAATTTTACCCGAGGAACTAACACTTTTCTGCCACAACAAAGACATTTTAAGCCAATATCAATACCGATCCTGGTAATTTCCCAATGGAAACCTCCACAAGGATGTTTCTTCTTTAATCTAATAATATCTCCCATCCCTAATTTTAATGGCATGTTATTGTATCCTTATTTACTAATTTGCCAATTATATTAGTTAGCCGGTTGCCATGTTTACCAGTTAGCCAGTTAAAATCAATCAACTAATTGACCAATTCACCGATTAACCGATTAAATTAGTCGTTAGTGAATGGTGAATAGTCGTTAGTATGAGATACAGGTTACGAGTTGCAAGTTTATAAAAAAGTTCAAAATTGGTAAGTGTATATTGCTATACACCCTTGCAATAAATTAAAACTGAGAACTGGAAACTGTCAACCTATTTTTCTTCTTCCAAAAACTCTAAACTAAAAACCAAAAACCATATACTTACGACTAACCTAATTCTTGTAATAAAGAGCTATATTCCTTTTTATTCTTTTCTTTGAAGGAGCCAACAATGGATAAATTTATTCTATCTTTGATAAAAATATTTTGAGCCATTTTTTGAACATCTTTCACTTTTACTTCTTCAATTTTTTCTTTTATTTCGTCAAAAGTTGAAGGTCTACCATGTAAAAGCATCCTATTCCCCAACCAAAATGCCCTGCTTAAAGTACTTTCCAAACTTAAAGATAATGCACCTTTATACATTTCTTTTGCTTTTTTTAATTCATCTTCTTTTAAATTATCGTCTTTTATTTTATTAAGCTCCTCTAAAATTGTCTGGATAGTTTCCCTCAGTTTACTTGAATCGATACCGGCATAGACATTAAAAGAACTGATATCGTTAAAATACTGAATAAATGAATGGATATCATAAGCTAAACTTTTTTTAACTCTTATTTCTTGAAAAAGCCGAGAACTTAATCCCGAGCCCAATATTATATCCAATAAATCCGCAGAGTATTTATCAGGATCTAGCCGAGAAATTCCGGGAAAACCAAAAGAAAGATGAGTCTGGTTACTCTTTTTAAATTTTATTCCTATTTGAGTATTTTTCTGATTACCCTTTACGGGTAAATAATTATTAACTTCACCTTTTTTCATTGTTTTAAAATATTTCTCGGCCTGCAGAATTACTTTTGTTATCTTAATATTGCCTGCAACACTTATTACTAAGTTATTTGGACAATAAAATTTATTTATATATGATAAGAGGTCTTCTCTTTGAATATTGATTACACTCTTTTCATTTCCGAGAACAGACCTCCCCAGAGGATGATTTTTCCACATTATCCTATCAAGTAAGATTTCTACTAATTCTTCTGGAATATCCTGATATTTTTTAATTTCCTCGATAATTACTTTTTTTTCCTTATGAAGGTCTTCTTCTCTCATCAACGAATTTAATATTATGTCGGCTAACACGTCAAAAGCAGTTTTAAATTGTTCCTGAGGAACTTTAGCATATAGATAAGTTGTCTCCTTAGAGGTAGAAGCATTTATTTCTCCGCCAATACCTTCTATGACCTGAGATATTTCTAAAGTGCTCTTCCTCTTGTTAGTTCCTTTAAATAGTACATGTTCGATAAGGTGAGAAATTCCCTGATGCTTTTGTACTTCGTACCTTGATCCAGCTCCTATTCCGAAAACAATAGCTACAGATTTCATGTGAGGCATTTCTTCTACTACGATTCTTAAACCATTTTCTAATTTTATTACTTTATAAATGATGATTCCTCCTCTTAAATTAGTCGTTAGTGTAAATACAGGTTACAAGATGCAAGATTATTCAATTTACCAATTTACCAATTAAATTAGTTAGCTGGTTAGCTAATTAGTATCTCGTATCTCGTTAAGAAAATAGAAGTCGGAAGACAGAGAGAAACAGTGATGAGTAATGTGCGACAAGTAAATAGTTTTATGTTCCAAATTGTAGACTTTTTCTCTTTTTGTCATTTAAATACGAACGTGATACGCGATATGATTTACTAACGACTATTCACTATTCACTAACGGCTAATTTAACTGATAACTGATATCCTATCCGCTAAACGCTACCACTATACGCCCTTCCTTAAAGTTTTACTCAGATTTTTTAACCACAAACACTTCTTCTAATTTAGTAAAATCTACTTCCGGTTTTATTATTACTTTTTGAAATAAATCATGGCTTTCCTTTTTTATCCCTACTATCTTACCAATAATAATTCCCTTGGGGAAAATGCTTCCTAATCCGGAAGTGATCACCATATCATTTATTTTTACATCAGCATCGTGGGAAAGATATTCCATATAGCAATAATTGCTTTCGCTTCCCTTCATTACTCCTATATCTCTTGATCTCTGAATCATGCCTCCCACAGCACTTCTTTGATCCAATATTAGCAATATTTTTGCTGTTCGGGAATCGACACTAACTACCCTGCCTACCAATCCGCGATGAGTTGCTACCGCCATATTTTTCTTTACTCCATCAGTTATTCCCTTATCAATAATTATACTATTAAACCTATTTCCTGGTTCTCGGCTGA
>DAOUTX010000010.1 GCA_030668465.1 Atribacterota bacterium
AGCTAACTATTTTAATATCTTAATAACTTTAAAAGTATATAATTTCTTATTGAAAAAAGCAAATTATTTTTTGTAACCACTTATAAAGTCACCGTACAAATTTTATGTTAAGTTGATAAACAAAAATATTATTAACACTTTCTCTATTTTATTAATTTTTATTAATTGTTTCTATTAGCCTTTATTTTAAATAAGCCAGGCTTTTTTTTGCATTCTTTTACAAAGGCTTCTTCTCTCATTAAATTTTTATAATCTTCTTCCTGGAAAGTATATTTAAAATTAGTATGAATGTCATAAGTGCCTTCCAGCAGGGCTACCACATCTTCCACGAAGACCAATTCTTCGTCAGTGGGAATGATAAATATCTTTACCGGAGAATCATCAGCAGAGATATCGAGTTCTGTATTTCTGGTACGGGCTAATTTATTCTTTTTGGGATCATACTTAATCCCCAATATATTCAATCCTTCTAATATCTTGCCACGAATGATGTCACTAACCTCCCCTACTCCGGCGGTAAAGACCAGGGCATCTACTCTTCCTAAAGCAGCAGTATAGGCACCAATATATTTCTTCAGTCGGTAGGCTTCCATTTCAATGGCTAATTTAGCTCTTTCATCACCTTTGGAAGCAGTTTCAATTACATCTCTTCTATCTACATACTTTCCGGTTATACCCAATATTCCACTCTTTTGGTTTAAGATAGTATCTATCTCCTGAGGAGAATAACCTTCCTTTTGCATAACATAGAAGTCCAGTGCAGCGTCATGGTCTCCGGCTCTGGTACCCATAATGGCTCCTTCCAAAGGGGTAAATCCCATACTGGTATCATAAGAAAGACCATTTTTCACCGCATTTACGCTTACTCCATTTCCAATATGACAGCTAATCAAGTTACATTTAAAGGGGTCTTTACCCAGGAGAACAGCTGCTCTTTTAGCCACATATAATAATGAAGTGCCGTGAAAACCGTATTTTCTTATCCCGTATTTTTCATACCACTGATAGGGTACAGCATAATTATAGACATAGTCAGGCATAGTCTGATGCCAGGCGGTATCCATAATTGCCATATGGGGAATATCAGGTAATAGTTCCATAGCTGCTTCGATACCTGTAATATTAGGGGGATTGTGCAGGGGGGCGAGACTTGCAAGCTTTTTAAATGTTTTTAGGACTTCCTGGTTAATGATAACTGATTTGGAAAATTTTTCACCCCCGTGGACTACTCTGTGTCCAATTGCGGCAATATCAAATAAATCTTTTATAGCCCCGTATTCGGAATGGACAAGACAGTCTTTAATCAACTTTATTGCTTCCTTGTGAGTGGGACAATCACGCTCTATAGTAACTTTTTCTTTGTTGTTTACTTCTTGTACGCAAAAAGAGTTAGCTAAAGTAACTCTTTCTACTATACCTTTGGCAATTACTTCTTGATTTTCCCAGTTATAAAGTTGATATTTTACAGAGGAACTTCCACAATTTAAAGATAAGATAATCACAATTTTTTTCTCCCAATCTTTTGATTTTATTTAAACTTTTTAATTTATTTATAAAAAAATAGTTAATTAATTAGTTAGTTATCTGGTTAAAAAAATGCAAGAGAGATTAAGGAAGTAGGGTGCACAGCGCTGCCATCTCTTCTTGCACTAACTAGTTAACCAATTAACTAGCTAACTAGATAACTAATTTGTATACTTATACTTCTCCTGCTTGTAACACGGTAATTGCTACCACATTAACTATGTCTTCAGCACTACAACCGCGAGAAAGGTCATTAACCGGTTTTCTCATTCCCTGAGAGATGGGTCCTATGGCCTCAGCCTTAGCCAATCTTTCTATTAATTTATAAGCAATATTTCCCGAATGTAAATCGGGGAATATCAGGACATTAGCTTTTCCGGCAATTTTACTATCTGGAGCTTTTCGCTCTCCGATTGAGGGAATCAATGCGGCATCGGCTTGAAGTTCTCCATCAATAAGTAACTCCGGCTTCTTTTCTTTGGCAATTTTAGTAGCCTCGATTATTTTATCAACTAAAGGATGTTTGCCACTCCCCTTGGTGGAAAAAGACAACATTGCCACTTTTGGTTCAAAGCCAACCAGTGCCTTTCCGGTTGCAGCGCTAGCGATAGCAACATCGGCAAGCTGTTCGGCATTTGGTTCCGGATTTAAAGCACAATCAGCAAAAACCATGATTCCTTTTTCTCCATAAGGGCAATCAGGTATCACCATAACAAAAGAACTGGAAACAATATTTATACCAGGTGCTGTTTTTATAGTCTGCAGAGCTGGTCTAAAAACATCTCCTGTTGCATTGATAGAACCGGCAACCAAACCATCTGCATCATCGTGATGGACCATTAATGCACCGAAATAAAGAGAATTTTCCAATAATTGATAAGCTTCGTCTGAGTTTACTCCTTTATTTTTACGAAGTTGATAATAAGTTTCAGCATATTCTTTCAGTTTTTCAGAATCTTTGGGGTTTATTATTTGTATTTTATTTGATAAATCAACTCCCAATTCCCGGGCTTTAGATTTAATACTTTCTTCTTTTCCTAAAAGTATTAAACTGGCGAACCCCTCCCTAATAATAGTTTCAGCCGCCTTAATCATACGCGGCTCTTCACCCTCCGGAAGTACAATAATTTTAGGATTTTTTTTAGCTTTCTCTCGAATAAGCTGCGATATTTTCACTCATCTTCTCCTTTTAAATTAATATTTATTAATTCAAGCACTAGAATGGTATTTAACGTAAGAAAAGAATAGTTTTAATTATTATTTGTTTTATCTTCTTTCCCCTGATACCTTTCTTTCTATTTCTTTACACAATACGCGTACGATATATAAATTAGTTAGCTGGTTTCATGCTAATAATTCATTAACCAATTAACCATTTAACCAAGTAACTAACTAACGAACCAAGATACGAATATAATACTATCAATTTTATGGCAAATTTTGTATAATTATAACATAAAATATTTTTTAAATCGAGAAATCTTATGAAAATATTAGGAATAATTACTGAATATAATCCTTTTCACAATGGGCATCTTTACCATCTTTTTAAAGCAAAAGAAATAACCGGGGCAGATTATGTAGTAGCAGTCATGAGCGGAAATTTTCTGCAGAGAGGAGAACCGGCAATTATAAATAAATGGGCACGAACAAAGATGGCCCTAGATGCTGGTATCGATCTGATAATTGAGCTCCCTTTTGTTTTTTCTACTCAGGATGCAAACGGTTTTGCCTTCGGAGCAGTTAAATTACTTGATTCGCTTCAGGTTATAGATTATCTATGTTTTGGCTGCGAAACTGATAATCTTGATACTCTTTACTCTATAAGCAATTTTTTGCATATTGAACCACAGGAATATAAAGAACTGATAGTATATAATTGTAAAAGCGGATACGAATTTCCCAAGGCAAGGAGCCAGACCATATGTGATTATCATAGGATATTCGGAATAGACGGTTTAGAAAAAATATCATCTTTAGAGTTAAGTAAATTATTAAAATATCCCAATAATATTTTAGCTTTAGAATATATAAAACATCTATTAAATTTAAAGAGCAAAATCAAGCCTGTAGCCATAAAAAGAATGGGAGCAAGTTATCATCAAAAAAATATTACAGGTAAAATTTCCAGTGCTACCTCTATTAGAAATGAAATACTAAATAACTTGAGCCCCTCTAAAACCGATCTTTTTATGCTAAATGATAAAATAAAATTAACCATTCCTCCATCAGGATTTTCTGTATTAGAGAGGGAATTAAGAGAAGGCAGAGGCCCTATCACCCTCGACTCTTACCGGCAATATATTCTTGCTACCCTGAGAAGGATGTCATTGGAAGATATTTCTCGTATTCAGGGAGTAATCGAGGGATTGGAAAATAGAATAAAGAAGGCATCTTTAAAATCTTATACCGTTGAGCAATTAATTAATTCAATTAAAACCAGGAGATATACCCGTACTAAAATTCAACGTATAATCCTGCACCTTATGATGAATCTCTCTAAAAAAGATGTAAAAATATTTAATAGGTGTGGGCCTTTATATGCAAGGATTTTGGGATTCTCCAAAAAAGGTAAAACTCTACTAAGAACCATTAAAAAGAATTCTTCTACGTCCTTAATCAGCAAATTATCAAATTATTTAAGACAAACAATTTCTGAGGAAAATAATAATGTTCGAAATAGATTAATAAAGATGCTTGATTATGACATTCTTGCCACTGATATATATGTTCTTGGTAATAAAAAAGCAGAAGATAGAGTGGCCCGGCTTGATTTTACTCACAAAATAGTGATAAAAAAAGACTAAATTATTAGAAGGGCACAATTCATTGTGCCCCTACAAAAGATACGAATTTATTCTGATTTCTATTTTCTGGCTTCTATCTTCTATCTTTTATTTTCTCAACTAGCTAACTAGGTAACCAGCTAACTAACTAACATATTTTATCATCTATAATAATTTTTCATTTTTATAATTTTATTAATTTCATTAATATATCATCGAAATCATCAACCGGAATGATTCTAATACCCTGACTAAATTTAAGAGCTTCTGAGTAATTATTTTGAGGCACTAAAAATATGTCAGCTTTCTTTTTTTTTGCAGATATTATTTTTTGTTTAATTCCATCTACTTTGCTTATTCTCCCATCAATACTTAAATTGCCGGTGCCCGCGATCAACAAACTTCCGCTCAGATCATTTTCGGTTAACTGATTCAATATTTCCAGGGTAATCATCAGACTAGCAGAGGGTCCCTTTATCTTTTCTAAATTTATTTCTATTTTTAAAGGGAACTCGCATTGAAGATCTTTAGTATCAGCATAGACACCTATCCCTACCCTTTCTGTTTCATCATCAGCACCAGGAAGTTCGATAAGAGGAATTAATATTGAATAAGTACTATTATTTCTTAAAAAAGTAATTCTAACAATTTGATTTGAATTATAACCTCTTACAATTTCTGAAAATTCTTCCAGAGTATGAATAGGTTGCTCATCTATTTTTACAATCACATCACCCGGTAATAATTTGTCCTTTGCCGGACTTTTATCCAATATTCCGTTAATCAATATTCCTCGTCCTGATATTTCCGGCGAATATCCTGCTTTCCTTAGAGCTACAACTTTGGAAATCATTTGGCTTTCCTGCATCAATTTTTCCATTATATTAGTATAATCTTTTTGATCCATATTCAAAAATATTTCATCATCCCTATTTCTTAAATCGATATTAGGATCAAAAAAACAATAAACATATAATAATAAATTTGCTTTTATTATGGCGGTTGAAGTGAGGAGAAATTGACCTTTAGCGTCTTTTTCGCCGTTTTCTACCGTAATATTTTCACTAAGATTAATGGCCTGCCCCGGAATTACCAGGAAATAGGGAGTTGGGATTAGATTAAGTAAGATTAGAACTGTGATTATAATAATTATAAAATATCTTTTAAAATAGTACATTGTTTCTCTTTATTGTACAGGTAGATTTTTTACTCCAATTTAACAATAAATGTTTCCATTAAAAAATACGGTTAAACCCCGTTATTAGGTGCGGGTTTACTTAGCAGTGTAAACGGACTTGTTAAGTTTTTTTATTTAAAAATAATGTATTTAACTTTTTCTCTACAATTTTCGGGACCCACTGTGATATGTTACCATTTAAATTCGCTATTTCTTTAACTATGCTGGAATTTAAGTAAGAATACTTAGAGCAAGTAACCAAAAAAATTGTTTCAATTTCCGGAGCAAGTCTTTTATTCATTAAAGCCAATTGTGATTCATATTCAAAATCAGAGATGGCTCTCATCCCTCTTATTATAATATTTGCTTTATTTTTTCTCACAAAATCAGTTAATAAACCGGAAAACGATTTTACTTCTACCTTTTCTATATTTTTAGTGGCTTCTTTTATCATCTCTGTTCTTTCTTGAGCCGAAAACAAAGTCGATTTTTTAGCATCAACTACTACTGCTACTATTAATTTATCAACAATCTTTGTGGTTCTTTCAATTATATTTAGATGGCCATTAGTTACCGGATCAAAACTACCTGGATAAACAGCTATTTTCATTTTTTTCTCCTTAAAATTTGGTTAGTTAGTTAACTGGTTTGTTGGTTAATTGGTTAAAGGTTAATTCTTCAATGTACTAATTCCACAACCAACTACCCAGGTAACCAACAAGCGATGTAACATGCAACCTGCGATAAATAACTTGTGGTAAATACCTGTTTCTATAATTTAGGAATTTTATCCTATTACTCATTAGATACTACTTGTTACTGTATTTTGCACGAGTTACGTATTTGGTTCCTGTATTCTTAGCTCTAGTTCTCTCTCTTATTTTCTTTACTCTATACTAAATACCATATACTTGATACTATATTAACTTATGACTCCTGTCTTCCGTTTTCTTAACCAATTAACCAGGTAACCAACTAACTAGATAACTAATTAAATATTAACATATTCATAAAAAGATAGATAGCATTCTCCGTATCTTCTTTGATTGAACAATTTCAAATTATTTAAATTTTCCATAGCTTTTTCTTTTTTGTAGTGTTGCGCAATCAATAAACCATTCTTTCTCAATATAGATAATTTTGATATTTCTAATAAAGATATGTTTACCAATCCCTTGTTGTATGGGGGATCAAGAAAGATATAATCCAATAGATAATTTTTTTTGGCTAATAATTTTAAACCGGATAAAGAATCTATTTTGTAAACAATAGCATTTTGGCTGTTTCCTGTTTTTTCTAAATTTTCTTTTATGATTTTTATGCATTTTGGCTCTTTTTCGATAAATATTACATTTTTTGCCCCCCTGCTTAAGGCTTCAATTCCCGCTGCACCGGTACCTGCAAATAGATCTAAAAAACAGGTTTCCTTGACAGATGTCCCCAAAATATCAAATAACGCTTCCCTCACCTTTTCAGAAGTAGGGCGAACAGATAAACCCTTGGGCGATTTTAATATATTACCTTTGTTTTTCCCAGCAACAATTCTCATAAATTTAACCCTCTAATTAGTCGTTAGGGAATAAACCTAGCGTAGAGCGTATAGCGTTTAGCGTATAGTTTTGGATTAATATAATTTATCCTAATTAAATTAATAATTTAAGACAAAAAGCAAAAAACCATAATTGTTATTTAAGAATCCTGAAGCCAGTAGTCAGGAGTCAGAAGAATATAAAATGACTTAACAAAGAATGTAATCTCATAATTTAAAATAATTCTGAATACTGGCTTCTGGCTTCTGTTTTCTTAACCAATTAACCAGGTAACCAACTAACTATATAACTAAATATATACGCTATCCGCTAGTTTTTTATTATAAACTTCAAATTATTACTTGCCAAGACTTTATATAATATGATAAAATGTCTACTGTTAAACATTTTTTACATTTTACAGGAGGAAATATATAATGCCAAAATGTGATGTTTGTGGTAAAGGTCCACAATTTGGAAATAAAATAAGCCATTCACATAGAGTTACTAAAAGAATGTGGCATCCCAATATTCAAAAAATAAAAGTAAATGTCGATAATAACGTAAAAAGAATTAATGTCTGCACAAAATGCTTAAAAGCCGGCAAAGTAAATAAAAGTTCTTAACCATACCATTCTTTAAGTTTATCAATAACCTCATTAGTTACCCAATCAGGAGTAGAGGCACCACTGGTAATTCCAACTTTATCTTCAGGATGGAACCATTTATATTTTATTTGGTTTTTTGTTTCAATATGATAAGTCTTTACTCCCTGATTCTTACCTATTTCGGCTAATCGAGTTGTGTTGGCGCTTTTCTTCCCTCCGATTACCAGCATCACATCTACTTCTTTTGCCAACTCAAGTGCGCTTTTTTGTCTTTCCACGGTAGATTTACATATAGTATTAAATATCCTTAATTCTTCAGCTTTGTTTAATAGGGCGGACGATAATTTATAAAAATCATAAATATTTTTGGTAGTTTGAGATATAAAACATATCTTTTCTTTTGTAGTTATCTTCTCTAATTCAGAAATTGAATTTATCACTAAAGCATTGCTTTTAACCGTATCCAATAAACTTAGTATTTCAGGATGCTTTTTGTCTCCATAGATAACTATAAAATAGTTTTTTTCTCTTAAATTTCTAACTATCTTTTGTACTTTTTTAACATATGGACAGGTAGTGTCAACTACCGATAATTTTTTTCGATAAGCTTGTTTGAGCATTGTAGGAGAAATACCGTGCGCTCTGGTTATAACCGTGCTTTTTTCCGGAACTTCATCTAAATTATCTGCTATCTTTATTCCCTCTTTTGTAAAATATTCTATAACTTGAGGATTATTTATTATTGAACCCAGCATATACAGATTATCTCTTCTTGCTTTTAAGGCATTTTTGGCTAAGTTTACAGATTTTTTAACTCCAAAACAAAATCCCATTTTTTTAGATAATATTATTTTCAATTTGTTTTTTCCCTGCATTCTCTATATTTTTTTATTATTTTTAAAATATTATCTTTAACTTCCTCAATGCTTTTTTCTGTAGAATCTATAAGAATAGCATCTTTTGCCTTGATCAAAGGGGCAGATTTTCTCTTACTATCAATTTTATCCCTCTGTATTATCTGTTTTTTAACTTCTTCGTAATCAATACTATAACCTTTATCTATTAATTCTTTATACCTTCTTTTAATTCTCTCTTCCTCAGAAGCAGTAAAATAGAATTTTATATCTGACTGCGGTAAAATTACCGAACCTATATCTCTACCTTCCATTACAATATTCCCTTTTTCAGCTAATTTTCTCTGCAGATAAATTAATTGTTTTCTAATTTTGGGTAATCTGGCTATCTGAGAAACATTTTGGTCAATCTTGGGATTGCGTATTTCCTCAGTTATATCTTCCCCGTCAACAAAGATGTGACAATAATCATTTAGGCTCTTGCAATCTACCTTCTCAATAGTTATACAAGTATCGGAAACCAGATTGGAAATTATGTTTTCATCGCTTACATTAATATTATTTTTTAAAACCTTCCAGGTTATTGCCCTGTAAATCGCTCCTGTATCAATATATAAAAAGTCCAATTCCCGGGCAATTAATTTACCCATAGTGCTTTTACCCACAGCAGCCGGCCCATCTATAGCAATTATTAATCCATTTTTTTTCATTAATTCACCCCAAATTAGTCGTTAGTGAATAAAACTAGCGTATAGCGTATATATAAGTTATATGGTTAGCTGGTTACCTGGTTAATTAGTTCAGAAAACGGAAGAAAGAAATAGGGAACGATGCATCGTACCCCTACTTCTTTATTCTCTCTTGCATTTTTTAACCAGCTAACCAGGTAACCAACTAACTAGCTAACAATTATATTATTTTCTTCAGACTTTTAATTTCTTCTTTATTTAAATACCTGTATTCTCCCGGCTTCACACCTTTTAAAGAAATTGGGCCTAATTGAGTTCTTCTCAGTTTTAAAACAAAATGTCCAATATATTCACTCATTTTCCTAATCTGCCTTTTCTTTCCCTCTCTTATTTTTATTTTTAATATGGCATTTCCATTGGTAATTTTTAACAAATAAATATTGCAGGGTGAAATTTTATAATTACTTTTTAAGGTAACTCCCTTTGATAATGTTTTTAATTTTTCAGAAGAAGGAATTCCCTTCACTTTAACAATGTAAACCTTTTCTACTTCTTTTGAAGGATGAGTTAAAGCATGGGTTAATTCACCATCATTAGTAAGAATTAATAATCCTTCCGAATTAAAATCTAAACGACCAATCGGGTATACTCTTTCTTTTATATCTTTCAGTAAATCTAAAACAATCGGTCTGCCAAAAGGATCAGACAAAGAAGTTAAATATCCTTTAGGTTTATTAAGTAATATATAGGAATAATATTTTTTTTCTTTATATTTTATTAATTTACCCTTTACTTCTACTGTGTCTTTTTGAGGGTCAATCTTAGTTCCTAACTTAGTAACTATAGTATTATTTACCCATACCTGCCCCTGAAGGATAAGTTCTTCGCACTTTCTTCGAGAATCAACCCCTGCTCCTGACAAATATTTTTGCAATCTTTCAATCATGTCATATAATCCCTATTTCTCTTAGTTTGGGAAGATCGCTAATTTTTTTTAAACCGAAATGCATTAAAAAAAAGTCCGTAACTTTGTAAAGCAGAGGATTTCCGGGTGCTTTTTTTCTCCCGCTAATTTTTACAAATTTATGCTTTAATAAATTTAATAAAACCCCAGAACAGTTTACTCCCCTTATCTTTTCAATTTGTAAACGGGTTACCGGTTGATTATAGGCAATAATTGCCAGTGTTTCCAGAGCCGCTTTAGAAATTTGATGCTTTTTTTTATTTTCTAAGATTTTTTTTACCCAGATAGAGTATTGGGGCTTGGTACCCAGTTTATATCCACCGGCAATTTCATATATTCTAAACGGGTTATCATCATCGTTATATTTTGAGATTAATTTATTAATAATCGATCTGCTTCTTCTATTTTCAAGACCGGTAATCTCTTTTATCTTTTCAAGGGTTAATGGATTATTATATACAAGTAACAAGCATTCTATTATATTACCCCACCTGAAATTATTTTTTAATTCTTCTTTAAATTTAATGCATCCCCTTTCAGATTGAACATTATCTTATCAAAACTTTTATTCTGATAACATAATATTTTCTTTAAATATATAAGTTCTAACAATGCAAGGAAAATAACAATAATTTCTAACTTACTTTGAGCTCTTTCCATAAAATAATCGAAAGACAATCCTTCTTTAATACCCCTTAACAGATTAATTATTTCTTTCATCTTGGTAGCAACAGTAAAAGTCCTTTCCTTAAAGGGTATAAAGTCTTCCTTCTTTATATTTTGTAATACTTTTTCTAAAGAAGTTAAAAGGTCTGCTAAATCAACTTTTTGAATTTCTAAATTACCTTCTTTATCATTATTTTCTATCATGGGAAAATAGATATTATTTTGTGTTCCTTCTCTTTCCTTTAAATATTCGACCACTTTTTGAAATTTGCCATATTCTTGAAGGTATGCTTCTTTTTCTTTTGAAATCATAAAATCATCGTATTCATCATCTTCCTCTTCCCTGTTTTGAACTTCCAATTTAGGAAGAAGATTTTTTGATTTCATTTTTAACATTATCGCTATTTCTGCTATGGTTTTACCGGCAATACTCAGGTCAATACTACTCTTGTTTTGAATAATATATTTTAAATATTGAGCTATTATTTCAGTAATAGGTATCTGTTCAATATCTACGGTACCTTCTTTTATATTTCTCAATAATTCGTCTACAGAGCTATCTAAATCATTAACCTCTATCTTGAAATCTATATTTTTGTTATTCATAATCCAAATTCATGGCTTTTTTTGCTTCACCAAGGGTCTGTTTGGCGATTTTCCTTGCCCTTTTACTCCCTTCGATCACAATTTCTTTAATTATTTCCGGATCTTTTTCATAATATTTTCTCTTTTCCCTGAATTTTTTAAATTTATTTATTAAAGCCTGAGCCAATCCCTTCTTACATTCTACGCAACCTAATTTTCCTGTTTTGCATCCAACAGATATTTCTTCAGAATGTCCCGGATTAAATATCTCCTGATAGGTAAATACTACACAAATATCCGGATGTCCCGGATCATTCAATCTTATTTTTTCAGTATCAGTTATCATTGTTTTCACTTTTTCTTTAATTTTTTCCGGTGGATCGGATATGGAAATAGTATTCCCCAGAGTTTTGCTCATTCTCTTTCCATCAGTTCCAGGTACACGGGGAACCTTGGTTAATTTTACCTGGGGCAAGGGGAAAACATTTTCATAAAGATTATTAAATTTCCGTGCTATTTCACGTGTTAACTCTACATGGTGTATCTGATCTTCTCCCACCGGTACTGCATTTGCTTTATAAATCAAAATATCTGAAGCCATTAGAACCGGATATCCTAAAAGGCCATAATTAATATTTTCTTTTAATCCTAAATCTCGAACCTGTTCTTTTAATACCGGATTTCTTTCTAACCAGGGCAAAGGAGTAATCATGGAAAAAAGTAAATGTAATTCTGCATGTTCCGGGACATAAGATTGTATTAATACAGTACTTTTTTCGGGGTCAATGCCTGCACTAAACCAATCTATAAGCATCTCCTTAATGTTTTCTTTTACCTCTTCGGTATGAGTATATCCTGTAGTTAGAGCATGTAAATCTACGACTCCAAAAAAACACTTGTATTCTTCCTGAAGTTTTACCCAATTTTCTAAAGCTCCTAAGTAATTTCCCAAATGTAGCCTCCCGGTAGGTCGCATTCCGCTAAAAATTATTCCTGCCATCTGAAATACCCCTCTCTTAATTTTATTTTTAAAATATATTATCTATTAATTCACCGATTCTCAAATTGACCAATTAAATTAGTCGTTAGTATAAATGCAATATACAATTTCATTTAGTTACCCGGTTACCCGGTTTACCAGTTCGCCAGTTAATTTTAATTGTTAGTTTTAAATACAAGATACAAGATTAATCAATTTACCAATTAACCAATAAGGTACGTAGTGTGACGTGTAATAAGTACCTGTTTTTATGATTTCTGAAATTTAATCTTATTACTCATTACATATTACTTATTACTGTATTTTATACGCGATACACAATACGCTATACGAATTTATACTAAAAAACGAAATAAAATAAATACAATAGGAAATAATACTTTTCCAATTATACCACTTAATACTAGAATTAATAATAGAATTGGTCCGTAAGATTCTAACTTAGCATACCTGTAAGCCTGAGAATAAGGCAAAAGACCAATTAGTATCTTAGAACCATCTAAAGGTGGAACAGGGATCAAGTTAAATATAGCAAGTGCTAAATTTATTATTACACCTGTCTGGAGAAATATTAACCATCCTCTTAACATGGTTACCGACAGATTAAAAAAAGAGTTGCTTTGCACCATAGTGATTTGCCCGATGAAATAATAACTTGACCTTAATACAAGGGCAAATATAACTGCAATTACAATATTAGCGATAGGTCCAGCCAAAGAAACATATATCATATCTCTTTTGGGATGACTTAATCTATTAAAATTTACCGGGACCGGTTTTGCCCACCCAAATCTGAATAAAAGCAACATCAAAGTTCCTATAGGATCAAGATGAGCCAAAGGATTCAGGGTAAGTCTACCTGCTTCTGCTGCTGTTGGGTCACCTAATTTATAAGCCATCCTGCCGTGCCAGTACTCATGAAAAGTAATGGCGATTAAAACAGCTGGTATGCTCCAAACAATTTCGAATATATTATCCAGCATTTTTCTATTTCTTATTCCTTTCTTCTAAAATATTTTTTACAAATCTAATTTCATCTCTTTTATTTTTTACCTCTCCATCTAACTGGGCGCAAAGTAATTTATTTAAAATCTGCGAATAAATCGGACCGGGTTTTACCTGTAGTTCTTTCAATTCCTTACCTGAAATATATAGATTTTCTTTTTTATATTTTTTAAAATAGTCGCTTATCCTTTCTTTTGCAACATCAGTATTACTTTCTATCATAGCCAAAAATAAAACTTCATTAGGTAAACCCTTTAATTTCAAATAAATAATGCTCGGTGATATTTTATTTTTTTGCGATATCATTTTTATGATTTGACCTAAACTTGAGTAACAATAATTTATCTTATCTAAAGATTTTTGCTTAAATATTATCTTTTTATAAATTTTCTGTATTTGCCTTATCTTTAAATTTCTAATTAAACAGCAAAAATATATCATCCATAGTTCTATTTTTTCATCAGGTATATTACGTTTCCAAAAATTATAACTATCTTTTATCTTATTTAATCTTTTAACTGTTTCTTCATTTAATTCAACATCCGGAAGAATATACTTTAACGCTCCTAATTCTTCCATTCTTTTTAAAGATTTTAACGGATTTTTTTCTTTCAATATTAGAATTAATTCTTCAGTAATTCTTTTCTTTCTTAATCTGGAGAGTAATTTATCATCAATAGCTTTTTTAAGAAAATCTTC
>DAOUTX010000003.1 GCA_030668465.1 Atribacterota bacterium
GATTGCCAAGACTTTGGTCATAAATATTCTCCTAAAATGATTCCCCTGGTTATAAATTAGTCGTTAGCACAAAATGCAAATTACAAAATTAATTAGTCGATAGTTGTTATTTTTCCCTTTATAGATGCAAAATAATATGTTTAACCAGTCTTTGCCTTAACTAGCAAACCGGCTAATTGGCTAATCAAGCAAACAACTAACAAATCAAGACATACAATTAAATTATAACTATTTAAGTGATTATTAGATTGTACAGAAATTATAAAAAGAACATTTGTTCATGATAATTAATGTTCCACGTGGAACGCTTGCTTATTAATACAGGTTTACAGTTTTCGATTGTTAGTTTATTGTGTTTTATGTTATTGCCACGAGTCTGGTGTAGGTGGCGAATTCGTTCGCCCCAGGATACTTGGCCAACTTCTTTTCGCTAGTCCGATAAATTGAATCCCTACATTAGCTCAGGGAAAGGTGTTCTCCGTTTTCACAAGGACAGGCTCACCTGTATATTAATCGATAATTTATGGTTTACAGTTTTCAGTTATTGTAGGGGCGCATTTCAATGCGCCTCGGCTACTGCTGCACGCTAATCGCTATCTGCTATATTTCGAGATACGAGATACGGTTTCGTTGTTCGTTTTCGCTTTTTACAATATATCACTTATATTATCAAAAATATTTCAAAATTACAAAGGTCTTTTTTGGGGAAGACCTTCTTTTCTGGGGAATTTCGAAGGTGTATCTTTTATTTTTTTGATTACCAAAAGATGTCTTTCCTGATTAATAAAGGGGATTCTAACGTTTTCCACTCCAATCAACTCTCCGCCTAAAAACTTAATTGCCTTAAAGCTTTTTTCTGTTTCTTCCTTATATAACCTTCCTTTCTGAGCTACAAACAATCCTCCCACTCTTACTAAAGGAAGGCAATATTCACTTAGAACGTTTAAGTGGGCTACTGCCCTGGATATGACAACGTCATATTTCTCCCGATAATCTACACTTATCCCGAAAGTTTCTGCTCTACCATTGAGTATCTTAACTTTCTGAAAATTTATTTCCTCTGTCACCTTTTCCAGAAATATGGTTTTCTTATTTCTTGCTTCCAGGAGAGATAATCTAATTGAAGGACATATTATTTTAATCGGCATGCCCGGGAAACCTGCGCCCGCTCCTACGTCAATAACGCTTATTCCTTCTGTATCGATATATTTATTAATAATTTTTATACAACTAATAGAATCTAAGAAATGCTTAATAATTATTTCCCGGGGCTTTTTTAAAGAAGTTAAATTTATTTTTTGGTTCCATTGGGCTAATAACTCTAAATATCGGGAAAATTTTTTAATCTGCTCTTTGTGGAGATTAATGCCTAACCTTTGAGCGCCGTCAATTAAAATATTTTCATCATCTTTTAACAAAAAACAAATCTCCTTTTTTTATTTCGTTAGTCGGTTAACTGATTAGTTGGTTAGGGTAACAAGACAAGACACATCGTGCTTTTACCCTACTAAAGTAAGAATTTAATACGAAAACCTATAATTCAAAATCAAAAGCTTTTATCTCGTATATTGCGACTATTTTATTATATTTTTTTAATGCAGGGGCGAATTTATCCACTCCGGGTTTTTGGGTACCTCTTTTGGTGGGTTTGATGAATCGAACCCACGACACTACGATTTCGCCATCCTAGCCAATTAACCAACTAACATGTAACCAGCTAATTATTTCTGGACGCTACACTCTGTACGCTATCCGCTTTTTCCGAAATACGAGATACGAATTTAGCATTGTGTTTTTCGTTTTTCGCTAGATACTATATACTGCAGACTATATGCTCATTAACTAACGACTAACGACTACTTATTAATGATTAGTTATACTTTTCCACAATTTATCCACATGTGTAAAATAATATTAGATATTGTGGTTTAAACCCATTCTAATTCAAATATCAAAAAAGCACAATCAAAAAATTATTTTTGGTTTGCGGAGCCTTGGCTCCTGGCTATAAATAAACTAATTGAACATTTTACATAAGTAATTTTTTAACCTATTTTATTTGCGCGGGTATTGCTTTGATTGAGGGAATAACTTAAAAGCTTTGATTTAATTCAATTTAAAGTTCTCCACAGTTTATTCACACTTAGCTTTTTAAATGTTCCACGTGGAACATTGCCTCTTTAAGAAAAACTTTTTTACCGTATTATGTAAAATTAATCTATTATTTTCCGATACAAAAACGGGAAAATATATCATTAACTATTTCATCGCTTATAGAATCCCCGGTTATTTCACCCAGAGAATCCAGGACATCTTTTAAATCGATAGTTAAAAAATCATAAGCTATTTTCTTCTTTAATCCTGCCAATACATGCTCTAAACCTTGTTTCGCTCTATTTAGTTGGTTTGCCTGCCTTATATTATTTATAACCACTCCGTTTTCCGGTATCACTAATCCCTCTATGGCTGATCTGGCAAGCTTTTCTTCTAACTCTTCTATTCCAATCTTTTCTTTTAAAGACATCCTTATGCAATCTTTAATATTTAAAAGACCAAATAGCTTTTGTCTGTCAATCTTTTCCTTTAAATCTGTCTTGTTTTCGATTACTATAACTTTTTTGCTTTCATTCTTTCCTTTTTTTATTTCTTTAATTACTTCTTTGTCTTCTGAAGATAAGGGAACGCTTGCATCAAACACGGCCAAAATTAGCTTGGCTCCTTTTAAATGTTTCATCATCCTTTTAATACTTATCTTTTCTATAACATTTTCTGGAGTTTTCAGCCCGGCGGTATCTATTATCTTAAAAGCTATTCCTTTAATATTGATTAGCTCTTCGATAGTATCTCTGGTTGTCCCCGGCAGATGAGTAACAATAGCCCGATTTTCTCTTAATAAAGTATTGAAAAGGCTGGATTTCCCTACATTGGCCTTTCCAACTATTAGAGCATTTATCCCTTCTTTGAGTATTTTCCCGTAGTCCAGAGTCTCTATGAGAGAATTAACCTCTTTTAAAATATAACTTATATCTTCTTCTACTTCTTCTGGACATATCTCTTTAATGTCCTGGTCGGGAAAATCCATAGGGGCTTCAATCTCTGCGGAAATTCTTATCAGCCTATGCCTCAAATCTGTAATCTTCTTCTTTAGGTCCCCACCCAGTTGGGCTAACGACGAACTTAGGCTCCGCTCGGTTTTAGCCTGAATAAGGTCAATTACTGCTTCAGCCTGGCTTAGATCAATCCTGCCGTTTAAAAAGGCTCTTTTGGTAAATTCTCCCGGTTCAGCCATCCTTGCCCCACAATTAATCGCCGTTTCCAAAACTTTCCTAAGAGAGAGCACCCCACCATGGCAATTGAATTCTATAATATCTTCCCGGGTATAAGTTTGTGGTCTTTTCATTAAAACTAAAATAACCTCATCAATTTTCTCCTCGCTTCCGGGATCTACTACAAATCCATAATGAACGGTATAATTAGAGAATTCTTTAATCTTTTTTTTATTTAATTTTTTATCTCTAAACAACGCTTGGGCTATTCTTAAGGCTTTTGGGCCGCTTATTCTGACAATGCCAATTCCACTTTCCCCAATTGGTGTAGAAATAGCAGCAATTGTATCATTTTCCCAAAATCTCATAAGTACTCTCCTTAATTAGTCGTTAGCCTATAGTATAGCGTGTGGCGGGTAGTTGTGGATTAGCAAGACGCTTATCCTGATTAAACTGAAAATTTAAAGAGAAAACCCACAATTAAAAAATTTAAAACTTCTTCAGATAATTTATTTTTTGTGTAGGAGTCAAATTAACCTACGGGGTGTTTCGCTTTTTTTGTCGGGCTCAATGAACCGGGACCCCATAGCTCCTGAATTCTGTATTTTTCTTTTCTCTTTCTTCTGCACTGTATACTATATACTCGATACTTTCTTGTCTAACATACTATATACGGTATACTATATACTAATTATTCTATCCGCTCTACGTTATTAAAGCGCATAAAGTAATGCATCTTTCTCTGGGCAGACACAAGACCTTCCCTTATATATTATAAATTACTATTTTCATTACGGGATACGAACAACCGTTCTGATTTTTAACTATCTCTTTCTTCGCGTGATACGAAAACAAAAAGCATAAAAAGATTAATATTTGTCCTGGGGATAATATCTAACTTCTTATGCTTGTTGATAATTCTTTATTATTCTTCTGTATTGTTTTTGTTTTCTTTTGGGGCTATAATGACTTTTCTAAAAGGCTCTGTCCCTTCACTATAAGTGGATATCAGGGGCTCTTCCTGTAAAACAAGATGAACAATTCTTCTTTCCACCGCATTCATATAACAAAGAGCAATATTTTTTCCTGTTTTTTTCACTATTTCTGCTTTTTCATAAGCGTATTTGGAAACAATATCTTCTCTTCTTTCTTTATAACCTTCAATATCAACTATTATTTTTTTTCGTTCGGGTTCTTCGATTTCTTTATTAGTTATAATATGAACAATATATTGAAGGGCATCAAGAGTATGTCCATGCCTTCCAATCAATACTCCGGGATTAGAGGTTTTTATTCCTAAAACAATTGTATTAACCTCTTCGTTGTTAATTAACTGTATTTCTCCGTCCTCTATGATGAAATTTACTATTTTTTCCAGAGTTGTTTTAGCTTTTTCTTGAAGATTTAATTCAAAGTCATTAGTGTTTTCCAAATCTGTTCTCTCTTTCATATCTAAACTATGGGTTTAAAATTCTGGTGTAATACAGTTAGATAAAATATTTATCTTTAGTTTAATTGTATCCTTTGATTTGTTGGTTGGTTGCTTGGTTAATGAATTATTAACATTAAACCGGTTAGTTACTTTCTCTTGCTTTTTGCATTTGAAACTAACGGCTATTAAACGACTAATTTATCTTCTTTTTCCTTTTTTGTATTTTTTGGTTTTTGTCTTGCCTCCAGAGGGATTTTCCCCGTTTGCTCCTTCATAACCCGGGATCCAGGGTTCTTCTTTAAGAGACACTGGTTTCTCCGGTTTTTTTTCAATTAGTTTCTCTTTTTTACCCGAAACAACTTCTTTTGACATTTCAACTATTGTAGGCGTTTTCTTGTTAATCAGATACTGCTGCCCAATCCCTAAAAGGGTAGAGGTAAACCAGTACAGGGTCAAACCAGAAGGCAGGCTGAAACTCATAAAGCCAATCAATAAGGGCATCATAATGGTCATCATCTTCTGGGTCTGTTGGGAAGATCCTCCGTCTTTGCCCCCAGCAGCACCGCCAGTGGAGGTCATCTTTTGTTGGATATACATTGAGCCCCCCACTAAAAAAGGCAATATCCCAATATATTCTATTCCAAAAACTCCAAAAGAAATCAGTCGCTCAGAAAGAGCTAGTCCCGCCTTAGCAATGGTTTCGCCATTTTCTATAACGTTATATTGATTGGCAATCCATAAAAATCCACCGTCTATTATTTCGGTGTTGGGAATATGATATTTAAACACTCTTAAAGTCTGGAAGAGCAGGATTAATATGGGCATTTGAATCAATAGGGGCAAACATCCGCTCATAGGATTGACTTTATGTTCCTTATATAAAGCCATTAACTCTTTATTTAATCTTTCTTTATCGTTCTTATATTTCTCCTGTACCGCCTTCATTAAAGGCTGGATTTTCTGCATCTCCCTCATGGAAACCATCTGTTTCTGCATTAAGGGATACAAGATTAACCTAATAAGAATAGTTAGTAATATAATAGCAACTCCATAATTGTGTGTAAAACCATAGAGCGACGTTAACAGTTTAGTGACTAGCGAGATTAAAGAACTCCACATATTTTCTCCTTTATCTATTTGTTTTTTTGTTTTTCTTCTATCGTTTTGTCTTGTTTATATTATACTATTATGTTTTATTGTTATTTCTTATGTGCACAAGCTCTCGAGAAATCGGGAAGGGGATCATAACCACCCAGACCAAAAGGGTGACAGCGCAATACTCTCCTTATAGAAAGCCATAGCCCTCTTAAAAGGCCGTATTTTTTCAGGGCCTGTGTAGCATACTCGGAACAAGTGGGATAAAACCTGCAGGTGGCAGGTTTAAAAGGGGATATATATTTTTGATAAAAACTTATTAGTAAAATAATTATTTTATTCATAAAATCTCTAACGAAATTCTATTACTTTTTCTTTTCTTTAAGAAAGAGCATAGATTTTCTTTGTGTTGGTTTAAATCTCCTGTTTACTTCTTCTTTTTTATAAAAACAATTTCCTTTTATAAAAAGCCTCTCTAAGTCATAACATATCTCAAAATAGCTTGATTCCCTGATATTGTTTTTGGGCAGTACAATTATATCATATCCTGAAAGTAATTTCTTGTTTAACAGCCGGCCAGCTTCTTTTAGCCGTCTTTTTATCCTATTTCTAACTACTGCCTTTCCTGTCTCTTTTTTTACTATTATCCCCAGTCGGTTAAAATCATAATCGTTTTTTAAAATAAATATTATTAAATTCTTGCCTTCGATTCTTCTGCCTTCCGAAAAAGCCCTCTTAAATTCACTGGTTTTTGACAATTTTCTCTTTATCAAAATTCCTCTTATGTTTATAAAATTAATTATCCGGATACCGTAAGGCGCTTGCGTCCTTTTAAACGCCTTCGCTTTAATATCACACGACCGGCTTTTGTGCTCATTCTTTGGCGAAATCCATGTACCTTCATTTTTTTTCTGGTATTTGGTTGATAAGTACGCTTCATTTAACTAGCTCTCTCCTTCTTTGTTAAAATGTAGAATTTAAAATTCAATGAAAATTATATCTTTAATACCCTCTAAATGTCAAGCTTGTGGGGAAAGTATTGGGTATATGGCATCGGGTATCGAGTCAAGAAGGAGAAAAAAATACAAAAAAGCAGTATTCTTCTTTTTACCTAACTACCTCATAAAAATTTAGACTAACGGGAAAATCCCGAAATTGTATTTTCGCTTTTAAAGCCCTCCATTTCGGGTAGATGTTTAAACTTTGTTTTTCGGCTATTTTCCCACTCCCGGTTACTGCAGAAAAATATTTTTGCTTAATAAAAATATTTTTGCTATTATAAGTACAAAATAAATTGCATTTTTTCTAATTTATCCACAGATGTTAATAAACTGTTAATAACTTCTTTAAGTCCTTTACTTTTAGCTGTTTAGCAATCTATAAATAAAGTATTAAAGTTTATTTTTTTAAGGAAAATGTTAAAATTTAATAAAAAAACTCTCCCGGGGTTTTCCACAGCCAGCTGTTAACTTTGGGGAAAATTCATAAAACCCTCATAGCTTATAGGTTTTCGTAAATGGTTTATAGTTTGCTAACCCTTTTTCACTCTATAAAACTTTTATAATCAGGTTCGGATAAAAAAATATTTAATTGTGCGGGAAGGTGTATGTATATGGAGTTTGCAGAGACTGAAGAACTGTGGAATAAAATTTTGGAAACAATTAAAGGAGAATTGAGCCCCCAGGCTTATAATAGCTGGTTCAGCCAAACAAAAGTTGTAAAATTCGGTGAAAACGAGTTGATAATTTCTGCTCCCGGAGACTTTTGTAAAGACTGGTTAGAAAAACATTATACTGACTTTATTAAAAACATTCTTAAAGGAGCTCTTGGCTCAGATGATAATTTAAAAATAGAGTTTAGAACGGTTAATCAAAAATTTTCCACTCCTTCCCGGCCTGCCCCTAAAAAGAAAACTAAAAAAGAAGATACTTTTTTTAAAAATACCAGCCCTCTTTTAAATCCAAAATATACTTTCGATGATTTTGTGGTGGGCAATAGCAACCGCTTTGCCCACGCTGCCTGTCTTGCGGTAGCCCAGTCTCCGGCAAAAGCCTATAACCCGCTTTTTATATACGGAGGAGTGGGTCTGGGTAAAACTCATTTAATACAAGCTATCGCTACTCATATTATGCAACATAGCGGTAAAACTAAAATTGAGGCTTTATATATATCATCAGAAAAATTTACCAATGAGTTAATTAATTCTATAAAAGATGGTTCTACCGCTGCCTTTCGCGAAAAATACCGCAGTGTCGACGTGCTATTAATTGATGATATACAGTTTTTGGCCGGGAAGGAGAGGACCCAGGAAGAATTTTTTCACACCTTTAATACTTTGTATGAGTCTAGTAGGCAGATAGTGATTACCAGTGACCGGCCGCCAAAAGATATCACCACTTTAGAAGAACGGTTAATATCTCGTTTTGAATGGGGCTTAACAACTGACGTCCAAGAACCTGACTATGAAACCCGCATTGCTATTTTAAGAAAAAAAGCCCAGTCGGAAAATTTAAGCGTGCCTAATGAAGTAATCGACTTTATCGCTGAGAAAATTCCTTCTAATATTAGGCAATTAGAAGGAGCCTTAACTAAACTAACCGCTTATTCTACTTTAACTAAAAAGGAATTGTCTATTTTTTTAGCTCAAAATATACTAAAAGACATTATCCCTTTAGAAAATAAAAAAATTTCTGTTGATCAGATTCAAAAAGCGGTAACAGATTACTACACTATTAAAGTTACTTCTTTATTGTCTAAAAAAAGGACCAAGGATATTGTTCTGGCCAGACAGGTTGCTATTTATCTCTCCCGAGAATTAACCGACCTATCTCTAGCTTCGATAGGGGAAGTTTTTGGTAGAAGAGACCACACCACTATTATTCATTCTTACACTAAAATTAAAAATAAAATTGAAAATGACAAGAGTTTCAAAGGTATTATAAAAAATTTAATTTTATCTATTCAAAATAGTTGATTGTTAATAACCTTTAAATAACCTGTTTAAAGTTTTTAATAACTGGTTAAATTTTTAATAATAAAAATAAAAAGTGGGGAATATGTGGGTAAATAGAAAGTTTATCCTTAATTTTATCCACAGGATAATTATAATAAAATATGGGGTTTTATTTTTCTTTCCCCAATTTTAACAGTATTATTACTAATATTACTATATCTTTATTTAATTATCTAAGATAAAAGGAGTAGAAACATGAAAATTATTTGTTCTCAAGAAAGTTTATCACACGGTATTCAAACAGTTCAAAAGGGAATATCTAACAGAATTGGATTACCTATCTATAACGGAATACTTTTTGAAGCGAATGAAGATAATAAAGTACATCTATTTGCTACTGATTTAGAAATTGGGATAGATTGTTATATCCCGGCCCAGGTTATTAAAACCGGATCTACGGTTATTCCCAGCAGAATAATAAGTGAACTAATTAAAAAATTTCCTGAAGGGAAAATAGAAATAGAGTGTTTAGACGGTAATATTACCACTGTTAAAGAAAATAATTCTAACTATAAAATATTAGGTTTTTCCGCAGAAGAATTTTCTAATTTTCCGGAAATAAAAATAAAAGCCAAAACCAAACTGAACCAAAAATTATTTAAAGAAGCTATTCAACAAATTATATTTGCTACATCGCGTGACGAAAATAGAACTTTTTTAAATGGAGCTCTATTTAAGATAAAAGATAATAAAATAGAAATAATTACCACCGACAGTCATAGATTATCTCTTAAAAACATTGAACCGATAGAAATAAAAAGCCTTTTAGCTGAAGGGGTAGAAGTTATTATTCCTTACCGGGCCCTTTCAGAATTGTCCAGACTCCTTTTAGATAATAAGGAAGTATTTACCGAAATCAGAATTGGAGAAAAACAAATTCTGTTTATTTTATTTCCCGACGGTCAAAAGAACAGTATAAGAATATATTCCCGATTAATAGAAGGCCAATTTCCTGATTACCACCAAATTGTTCCAAATTCCTTTAAAACTGAAATAAAAGTGAATACCGAGGAGTTTAAGGGTAAAATGGAAAGAATTTCTCTTTTTGTAAGGGAAGACTTAAATACGGTAAAGATAGAAGCCGCCAATAAAAAAGATAGCCAAAAAGAGGAAAGATGCGAAATAATTTTAAACGCGGAGAACCCAAGCACCGGAGAAGCTTCTGAGAAGATTTCCTGTTTAAAAAAAGGAGAAGACATTACTATAACCTTCAACACTAATTATATTTTAGATGTACTGAAGGTAATAAAAAAAGAAAACACTATAATAAAATTGAACGACCCGCTCAATCCGGTAATTATTACGCCAGACAAAGACAAAGGCTATACTTATATTTTAATGCCAGTAAGGACAGATTAATTAGTCGTTGGTGAATAAACTTAGCGTGGGGCGTTTAGCACACAGTCTTATGATTAATAAAATTTATCCTAACCTTTTTTCGTATCGCGTATTACGTACCGAGAAGCACGTTAATAAAATAAGATTCAGGCATAGGGGCACAACTTATTGTGCCCCTATCTAATACTACTTACCCTTTATCTCTTGTGAACATGTGGTATTACGCCCCTACTGTTCCTTCTTTGATAATTATCTTTTGTAGGGGGCGGATTTATCCGCCCCGGGTTATTTGGGAGTTTTTTAACAAACTAACTATATAACCAAATATATGTGCTCTACGCTAGCTCTCTCCACACTATACAATATTTCTTCTTTGCGATATACTATAAGTAATATATAAAAATACAGAAGAGGAAGAAAAAAAATTGTATTTTAAAAAGGTGAGGCTGAAAAACTATAGAAACTTTTCCAACCTATCTATTAACCTTGATTCCAATCTTAATATTTTTATTGGAAATAACGCCCAGGGCAAGACTAACTTATTAGAAGGATTAAACTTAATAATTAAAGGAAGCTCTTATAGAACAAAAGAGGACAAGGAAGCAATTAAGTGGAACAGCGAAAAAGCCTATCTATTTGGAGAAATAAACAAAGATGGCGAAAACATTCAAATAGCCTTAGCCTTAGAAAGGAAGTCAGAGGACTTTTATAAAAATAAACCGATCAAAATAATAAAAATAAACCAAAACATTCAAAAAAAAGCTGCTTTGAACAAAGAGTTTAAAGGGGTGGTGTTTTCTCCCGAGCACCTGCAAATAATAAAAGGCGCCCCTTCTTTAAGAAGAAAATTTTTAGATGAGCAGATATCCCAAATTTACCCTCTATATTATAAATATCTTTTAGAATATTATAGAATTTTAGGACACCGCAACAATATATTAAAGAAAGAAATTAATCAAAAAAAGAAGAAAGAAAAACTTCTTATGTGGGATCCCCGGCTGATAGACAGGGGATCTTTTTTAATTTTAACCAGAATTAAATTTATAAAAAAGATAAACCGCTTGGCCTATAAACTTCATCAAAAAATTACCAAAGAAAAAGAAAATATAAAGCTAACCCACCAAAGCAATATATTAAAAAATCAAGAAGAAAACATTTCTTCGATAAACAAAGAATTTAAAGATAAATTGGAAGAACACAGAGAGAAAGAGATAGAACAAAGAACCACCTTACTCGGCCCTCACCGAGATGATTTTTCAGTATATATCAACGGATTTAATATTGCCTCTTACGGCTCACAAGGCCAGCAACGAACAGCCGTTTTATCTCTGAAATTATCCGAACTAGAACTAATTAAAGAAAAAGAGGGCATCTATCCTATACTTTTTTTAGATGATGTTATGTCAGAATTAGACGAAGACAGAAGACATTTCTTATTAGGATTAATTATTGATAAAAAAGTCCAGGCTTTTATTACCAGTATAAATCTGGATTATTTTAATAGTAATATCAAAGAAAAAAGCATGATATTTAAAATAGAAGAGGGGAAGGTAACCAATCCATGAAAAAGAAAGAAATAATTCCCCTTAAGCAGGCCCTGGAAGAATTTTTTAAAGAGAAAAAATGGAGCAAAAAGATAAAAGGGTATCAAATAATTAGTAATTGGGAGAATCTGGCAGGCAAGGAGATATCCCAATCTTCCCAGCCAATCAAATTACAGGACAAGTGCCTTTTTTTGGCTGTAAAAAGCAATGTTTGGGCCAATGAACTAAATTTAAGAAAAGGAGAGCTTATTGAAAAAATCAACCGGGAAGCGGGGGAAAAAATAATTTCTAACATCCTGTTTAAGATCCGAAGGTCTCAGTTTTAAGACGGATAAACAGGGATTTAAGGGATACTAAAGAGGGGGGCGAATTTTGACAGAAGCGCCATAATATAGTAAAATTAATAAGGTTTTTAAAATAATAAATTGAATCTTCACAACAAATTATAAAATAAAAACCGTAGCGACAAGCTGCGGTTTCATTTTGATAGGAGTTTGTGCTATTGTCAAAAAGAAAAAAGAAGATTAATAAGTCAAACGATCAATATACTGCCAAACAGATACAGGTATTAGAGGGCTTAGAGGCAGTCAGAAAAAGGCCCAGCATGTATATCGGGAGCACTTCAAGTAGGGGATTGCATCATCTTGTAGACGAAGTAGTAGACAACAGTATTGATGAAGCGATGGCCGGTTATTGTAAAAAAATAGAAGTGGTCATCCTCCCGGATAATAGTGTTACCGTAACCGATGACGGGCGGGGGATCCCGGTAGATATTCACAAAGAAACCAAATTACCGGCGGTAACCATAGTGCTAACCAAACTTCATGCCGGCGGCAAGTTTGGCGGAAGTGGATACCGGGTTGCAGGTGGACTGCACGGAGTAGGTATTTCAGTTGTAAATGCCCTTTCGGAATGGCTGGAAGTAGAGGTAACCCGAGATAAAAAAACATTTTTTCAGAGATTTGAAAAAGGGGATGCCGTATCCGGTTTAAAAATAATAGGAAAATCTTCTCGCACCGGGACTAAAATTACCTTCAAGCCTGACCCGACTGTTTTTGAAGACACCACCTTTAATTTTGATAATATTGCTCACCGGCTAAGAGAAATCGCTTTTCTAAACGCCGGGGTTAAGATTGATTTAAAAGATGAAAGGGAAGAGAACAAAGAAATTTCTTATAAGTATAATGGAGGAATAAGTGAATTTGTCAGCTATTTAAACAAGAACAAAGACCTTTTATTTTCAAAGCCCATCTGTTTTACCGGGAAGAAGGATGATATAGAGGTAGATGTCGCGTTACAATATAATGACGGTTATATAGAAAATATCCTTTCTTTTGCTAATAATATAAATACGGAAGAAGGCGGAACTCATTTAGCAGGATTTAAAGCGACTATAACCAGAATAATAAACGATTATGCCCGTAACAATTTATTGCCCAATGGCAAAAAATTATCTTTAAAAGAAGGAGAAAACAATCTTTCCGGCAATGATGTAAGAGAGGGCTTGACTGCCGTAATTAGCGTAAAATTATTAAACCCTCAGTTCGAAGGCCAGACTAAAACCAAACTGGGGAACAGTGAGGTAAGGGGGGTAGTATCTTATGTTGTCGGAGAAGGTCTAAACAATTTCCTTAACGAGAATCCGAGTGTGAGCAAGAAAATACTGGCTAAATCCATTTCTGCCTTAACCGCCAGGGAGGCAGCCAGAAAAGCTCGAAATCTAATCCGCCAAAAAAACGGAATATTAGGATTGGGAACTCTTCCCGGAAAATTAGCTGATTGCTCTGAAAAAGACCCCTTGTTCAGAGAGATATTTTTGGTAGAGGGTGATTCCGCAGGAGGCTCTGCCAAACAAGGGAGAGACAGAAGATTTCAGGCCATTCTTCCCTTAAGGGGCAAAATTCTAAATGTAGAAAAATCACGTTTGCATAAAATATTAGACAACAACGAAATAAGATCCATGGTTACCGCTTTAGGTATAAACATCGGGGAAGATTTAGACATCGAAAAACTAAGATATCACAAGGTTATTATTATGACTGACGCAGATGTCGACGGAGCCCATATAAAAACTCTGCTTTTAACCTTTTTCTTCCGGTATATGAAACCGTTAATCGAAAGAGGGAATGTTTATATTGCCCAACCCCCTCTTTATAAAATTGAATATAATAGAGAAAGTCATTATTTGTTTGACGAGCAGGAGTTGAAGGATAAATTAAAAGAGATAGACGGTAATCCTCGAATTCAGAGATATAAAGGTTTGGGAGAAATGAATCCCGAGCAGCTATGGGAAACCACTATGAATCCGGGAAACAGAGTTTTAAAGAGAATAGAGCTGGAAGATAACATAGAAGCAGAAACCATGTTTACGGTTTTAATGGGGGACAAAGTTGAACCCAGAAAAGATTTTATATATCAGCACGGTTTGGAAGTGAAGGATTTGGATTTTTAAACAAATTGGAGAATTGTTAAATTATGAAAGAAGAAGAAAAAGAAGATAGTTTAGATGATGGCAAAGAAGAAAAAGAGGAGCGCAAAGAAGAATTATTAGAAACATCCAGGAATTTACTCACTGATATCGGAGGCGAGATAAAAGAAGCTTATCTCAGTTACGCTATGAGCGTAATAGTAGGGCGGGCCTTACCTGACGTCCGTGATGGATTAAAACCAGTTCATCGCCGGGTATTATATTCTATGGAAAAAATGGGCAATACGCCCGATAAACCTTATAAAAAATCCGCTCGAATAGTAGGAGACATAATTGGTAAATACCATCCCCATGGCGATATAGCAGTATATGATACAATTGTGAGGATGGCCCAGGATTTTTCCTTTCGTTATCCTTTGGTTGACGGTCAGGGAAATTTTGGTTCGATAGACGGCGACTCCGCAGCCGCTCAAAGATATACCGAAATCCGAATGTCAAAGATTGCCCAGGAATTATTAGCTGACATAGACAAGGAAACAGTTGACTTTGCTCCCAATTATGATAATTCCCTTAAAGAGCCGAGAGTTTTACCGGCAAAAGTTCCCCAACTTTTACTTAATGGTTCTTCAGGAATTGCCGTAGGAATGGCCACAAATATCCCTCCGCATAACCTAGGAGAAGTAATTGATGGCGCAGTAATGATAATCGAAGACCCGCAAGTTTCCATAAAGGAATTAATGACCGCAATTAAGGGTCCTGATTTTCCCACCGGTGGCATAATTTGCGGCAGAGCGGGAATAAAGTGCGCTTATGAAACTGGGAAGGGAATCATAAAAATGCAGGCTGCAGTATTTACCGAAGGAGCAGATGGCGGGAAAAACGGAGGCAAGAAAAAACCCCGTATAATAATCAAAGAAATACCTTATCAAGTAAACAAAGCGAAGTTAATAGGGGATATTGCCCAGCTGGTTCAGGATAAAAAGATTCTTGATATTACCAACTTAAGGGACGAGTCAGACAGAAAGGGGATGCGGGTAGTTATTGAATTAAACAGAAGTGCTAATGTTGATATAGTACTGAACAATCTGTATAAGCATACCAAGATGAAAACCTCCTTTGGGATTAATACTTTAGCAATTTCCGAAGGTCGCCCCAAACTCTTTAATTTAAAAGAGATGCTAGTATGTTTTTTGGCCCACCGCAAAGAGGTGGTGGAAAGAAGAACCAGATACGAATTAAGAAAAGCCAGAGAAAGAGCCCATATTTTAGAAGGGTTGAAAATTGCGCTATCTAATATTGATGAAGTAGTGCAGATTATAAAAAAATCAGATAATGTAAAAACAGCACATGCCAAGCTGAAAAGCAGGTTTGGATTGAGCGATGTTCAGGCACAGGCCATTTTAGATATGAGGCTGCAGCGTCTTACATCTTTGGAGACCGAAAAGATCTTGGAAGAATATTTAGAATTAATAAAACGCATTGCCTATTTGGAAGATATATTACAAAACGAAAAGAAGCTCATGTTGATAATTAGAGACGAGCTGTTGAAGATGAAGGAGAAATACGGTGATGAAAGAAGGACTGAGATAGTAGAAGACGAAGGAGACTACGAGATTGAAGACTTCATTAGTTTAGAGGACATTGTAATAACCTACACCCGGGACGGATACCTTAAGCGACTTCCATTAAGTACTTATAGAAAACAGAGGAGGGGAGGAAAAGGTAAAATTGGAATGACCACTAAATTAGAAGACCTTGTAGACCAGGTGTTTGTTACTACCAACCTTCATGATATCTTATTTTTCACCAGCAAAGGGATAGTTTATAGAAGGAGAGCATATCAGATTCCCGAGGGGGGGAGAACTTCCCGGGGGGTTGCAGCAATCAATTTGTTAGGCATTGAAAAAGGTGAACACATCACCACTCTTATTCCTATAGAAAGTGATGAATTGGCAGAATCAAAAGAAGAAGATAACGAAAAAAGCCTGTTCATGGCCACTAAAAAAGGGAAGATAAAAAAAGCTTCTCTTTCTCTTTTTTCCAACTTAAGAAATATCGGGATTATTGCCCTGCGGCTCTTACCCGAAGACGAATTAATCGGGGTAAGGCTCGCCGAGGACGAGGAACACGTTATTTTAACTACCAAGCACGGAAAATCTATCCGTTTTTCGGGAAATCCGATAAGATCCATAGGAAGAACCAGCCTTGGCGTGAAAGGTATAGTTTTACAGCCTGAGGATTTTCTTGTAAATATTAGTTTGGTACCACCGGATACGGATAAATATTTACTGTTAGTCACCGAGAAAGGATATGCTAAAAGAACAGACTTAAAGAAATTTAGGGAGTTTAGTAACCGAGGCGGCCAAGGGTCGAAGTCTATAAAGATTACTAAAGAAAGAGGCTTGGTAGTAGATGTTAAAGTAGTGAGCGAAGAAGACGAGCTGGTATTAATAAGCCAAAATGGGATTGTTATTCGGGTTCCGGTGAAAGAGATTCGTCATACCGGGAGATACACACAGGGAGTTAAGGTAATGAACCTTGTTCCGGAAGATAAGGTAGCCAGCGTTGCCCTGGTATCGAGTGAAGATGTTGACTTAGGCTAAACAAGTTTAAAAAGACAAACCCGGGAGATTTTGACAAAATTAAGTTCGGGTGTTAAAATTATAAAAATTTAATAATAGGCCGATGATGGGAAGAGTAGGTTGAAAGTTTTACTGTAGAAATTTTTGACCGAAGACCAGCCCGAAGGCTTAAGATGAATCTTATAAGAAGAGTAAATCTTACGGGAGAAGACCCTTACAGCTTACAAGAGAGTTCTGGA
>DAOUTX010000193.1 GCA_030668465.1 Atribacterota bacterium
CGAGCCAAAGCCTAACGATAGTATTTTTTGGAAATTCAATTGGGATGCAGTGATAAACTTCTTACCCAGTCAAAATGAATTCATGGTAAAACACTACCCTGCCGAAAAAGTCTATCTGTCGAGTTTTCCCTGTTATCCTGTGCTTAATATGAAGAAGAAAGAATCTCATGAGAGTTTAGATTTACCCACAGATAAGAAGATAATTTTAGTTTTCGGTGAATATAATTTCATCGCTCCTTTTAATGCCCTCTATAGATTAAGAGAAGAAGATCCATCGACTTATTTAGTCGCTTTGGTGTATACCGAAGATATGAAAGATATTTTGGAGAGTAGATTAAAAGAGCGAGGTTTCGATAAAGGATATGATGAGATAAGGGTTGAAAAGTCTTCCTGGCAAAGGCGAGCAAAGTACGTATCGGCTTCTCAATTGATTGTACTGGATAAAGGTAAAGTGACTATTGGAAAAGGAGCTATCATTTCTTCCACTGCCTTTCAGATCATCGGTTGGAGAACCCCAATACTTGCCAGTGATAATTTCTGGTTCAGACTATTTGGTGATGCAATATTAAGATTTACCAGTAATGAAGAGTTGACCGAACAAGCTAAACTCTTGCTTAATGACTCACATACAAGAGGAGAAGTTATTTCTCACGCCCTGGCATTTGCTTATTCTCATTCTCCCGAGAGAGTATCCTCACAGATACTTTATATATTTCAGCGCTGTTTAAGTTCTTCTCAATATCGAAAATTAAGCCGTTTCAGAGGTAATCCCATTCTTAAAGCCCGACCAATATATATCAATATACGTGACCATAGGTTGTATTGGGAGAAACTCGTCTACAACGCTGCTGCCGTAAGAATTAATGGAATAACTTATCTTCTCTACCGCGCATTGGGAGAGGATGGGATATCGAGGATAGGTTTGTGGTGGAGTAGGAATGGCTATCATCAAGATGGAAGACTTCTATTTCCGATATTTGGACCTCGAGAAGATTACGAATTACCAAGAGCAACGAAAAAAAGACGAGAAGAACATAGAAAACTCTATGGCATGGTTCGAGAAGTAGGAGGAACTGAAGACCCACGGGTGACTTTAATCGGTGATACCCTTTACATGACTTATACCGCTTATGGTGATATGGTTCAATTGGCGATGGCAAAGATCGAGGTGGGAGATTTCTTAAAAGGTATAAAGGAATGCAATTCTTATGAAGAATGGAATAGTCTATGGGTAAGGAACGGGCCTGTATTCAAAGCACTTGGTGATAAAGACGCAGTTTTATTCCCAGTAGAGGAACACAAAGTACAACAACATCAAATATCTTCTCGTAAAGGGAGGAATAAATTTGTAACTCTATTTCCCGAACTATTGGAGGGTAAATTTGCCTTAATTCATCGTATTCCTCCAGATATGCAGATACTTTACACCGAAGAGCTTAGAAATGTTGGCCCCAGTGTAGGTAAAACTTTCTTTATGTCAAGACCAGGTATGTGGGATGGTGAAAAAGTAGGGGCAGGTGCTCCACCTTTGAGGACGAAATATGGATGGCTGCATATTTATCATGGCGTGGGAAAACGAAATGACAAAAAGATATATAGACTGGGAGCAATACTTACTTCCTTCGATGATCCTGCAAGGATACTCTATGCTTCTCATATTCCCGTACTTGAACCAGAAGAAGATTACGAAGTAAATGGGTGGGTCCCTAACATTGTATTTACCTGTGGAGTAGTTCCCAAATACAAAGATTCCAATGAAACTCTCGATGAAAATGATAAAATCATGGTATATTACGGAGCAGCAGATAAAGTGATGGGAGTAGCCGAAGCAAAGATAGGTGAGTTGATACCGAAAGAGTTAAGAGAGTAGAGATTAATTTAGGTATATCTTTTTTAATATCAAAGATTTTTAATTATGTTAAAGGAGGTAAAGTAGCTGATGATATCTTTAGATGGAGAGTGGGAGGTAAGCGATGATGAAGGTGAATTTACCTTTACTGGGACTGTACCCGGGACTGTACAAGGAGGCCTTATCTTACAAAAATTAGTTCCACATCCATATATAGGTTTAAATGAAAAAAATATGCGAGATCTTGAAAATAAGTCTTGGATCTATATTAAAGAATTCGAGTTAGATAATTTACCAGCAGAGGAGAATGTGGAGCTGGTCTTCGAAGGTATTGATACCCTTTCGGATATCTATCTTAGCGGTAAATGTCTCGGAAACACAGATAATATGTTTTTATAAAGGGAAATGGGGTCAGATCTCAACATTTGACATTAGATAAATAGGGAAGGTGTACCAGGTTAATAATTCGGTAACTTTTAGCGAAAACCTATAGGATCTGAAAGGATTAGATGGCTACGGAAGAATCATTATCTTAGGTGGAAAAACCTATGTAGAAATAGCTAGTGAAGTTTTTTCATCAAAAGAAATTATTACCCCACTAAGCGAGTGTAAAGGAATAGGCTACATGATGGGTAAACTTAGCGACGCAATTAAAAGAGGAGTTCCGCTATGACCTGCGCACATCGAATACACCGAAACCTTTATCTATCATCATATTATTGTATTGAATAGGATGATTAAAGAATAAGGAAAATTTGTACAATAATAGCC
>DAOUTX010000131.1 GCA_030668465.1 Atribacterota bacterium
AAGCAAGATAGGGTTGGTAGATTTAGCTAAATCAAAAGACCAAACCGAAAAATATTTATTTAAGTTGGAAGATGGAAATTTAATAGAAAGCGTTCTTATATTTTCCGATAAAAGAGTAACTGAATGTATATCTTCCCAAATTGGTTGTAAATATAACTGTTTGTTTTGCGAAAGCGGCAAAAAAGGTTTTACCAGAAACCTTACAGTTGGCGAGATTTTAAATCAAGTTTTATTTGTAAAGAAAAAGATTGAATCTAACCTCAATAATATTGTATTTATGGGCATTGGTGAGCCTTTAGATAATTATGATAATGTTGTAAAAACCATTTGTATATTGAATTCTAAAGATGCTTTTAATATTGGAGCAAGAAAGATCACCATTTCTACCTGTGGGGTGATACCGGCTATAAAAAGGCTACAAGAGCATAATTGGCAGATTGAGTTATCGGTTTCTCTACATGCTCCGGAAAATAAATTAAGATCTTACCTAATGCCGGTAAATAATGTGTATCCCTTACCTGATCTGATAGAAGCATGCAAGAACTATGCGGATAAAACTAATAGACAGATTACTTTTGAATATATTTTGATTAAAGGAGTAAATGATTCACTGATTTATGTAGACAAATTGGCCAAACTGATTGGTGGGTTTAATTCTAAAGTAAATTTAATTACCTTTAATCCCGCGCCCGATTCCTTACTGCAGTCACCCGGTATTTCTCAAATCAAATCCTTTAAAAATAAGTTGGCAGCCAGGGGAATTCCAACCACTATAAGAATATCAAAAGGTGATGATATCTCTGCTGCCTGTGGACAACTAAAGAGCCCGCATCTAGAATAAGTTACAAGGACGTATGCAATACGCCCCTACTTTTTACATGCTACCCGATACTTGTTTTCGCAAGAATGACAAAGGTAGGGGCACGATGCATCGTGCCCATGATAATCAAAAGACAATAATATAAGGAGGGCACAATTCATTGTGCCCCTACAAAATGGCTCCTGATTTCTTATCTTTCTTCTCTTTCTCCTTTATTTGCTAAGTGCTAAATGCTAATATATATACTTATTCTTAACGCTATATACTATATACTCAATACTATCTTATCTTTTGGCTTCTATCTTTTATTTTCCTAACCAGCTAACCAGTAAGTGATGTAATGTGTAATATGTGATAAGTAACGTGCAACAAGTATCTGGTTTTATAATTTCAGAAATTTAATCTTATTACCCATTACTTATTACTAGTCACTGTATTTATACGAGATACACAATAGGAAAATATTCTTGACTTTATAAACATATCTGATATACTTTTAACGAAGATAATGTTGGCTAACGGGCCCATAGCTCAGCTGGCAGAGCAACCGGCTCATAACCGGTCGGTCCCTGGTTCGAATCCAGGTGGGCCCACCAAAAAAGTGATAATTATTAATTTTAATAATAATGTGGATAGTATGAGATTTATGAAAAAGCATAAAAATGTTAAAATACCAGAGTTTTGTTAAAACCTTACTTCTTTTGTATAGGAAGTAAGGTTTTTTTCTTTTAATGGGCTTTAGACTGTGAAGAAAGGAGGAATAGGTTATTGATAGAAGAACAATATGATATGCTTTTAGAATTACAGAAAATCGATATTGATATCGATGAAGAAGAGAAAAAGAAGAGAAATTTGCCTTTAATGATAGAAGGAATTACTAAAAAAATTCTGATGCTGAAAGATAGTTCAAAGAATAAAAATGAAAATTATAAGAATTTACAGGTTAAATTAAAAAGAATAGAATTAAATTTAACTGAAAAATCTAATAAAATCGAAAAACATCAGGAAGATTTATATGGAGGAAAAATATCTGATATCAAGGAGCTTAAACAGATACAAAAGGTAATAGCCAATTATAAAGAAGAAAAGGATAGTATTGAAGAGGATGTTTTAGATTTAATGGAAGAGATGGAAGACCTTGATAAATCGATTGGTCATCTCGACGATGATTTGAAAGCGAAAGAGAAAGAGTTTAAAAAACGCAAAGAAGAAACGGATTTATCAAGGTTAGTAATTGAAAAGAATATGAATTCTTTAAATATTAAAAGGGAAGAGACATTCAATAAGATAACCGATGACCGTCTTTTAAAAGAATATGGACATTTAAGAAAAGAAAAGGGCGGAAAAGCCATTATGGAAGTCGATGGTTCTATGTGTCCGGGCTGTTATCTTGATCTTCCCAGTGATGTTATTTATCAATTAAAAAAGAATCGAAAGATAATAATTTGCCCCAATTGCAGCCGAATTCTAATTTGGAAAGATTAACTGTTAGTGTAAACTTCAGTAGGGCAATTAGGTAAAAAGGTTATACTTATATCTTCTCCCTACTTTATCTTAATTTGTTTTCTTTCTTTTTCTTAACTCGATACTCGATACTATATACTCGATACTTTCTTTTAAACTAATTGACTTTGTTGTATTAAAATGGTATTTTAAAATTGAAAAAAGAATATTTGATAAGTAGATCAGGTAATCGCGGAAGAAATACTATTTCTTTCGAGGAAAGTCCGAGCTCCACAGGGCAGAGTGCTGGGTAACCCCCAGTGAGGGTAACCTTAAGGAAAGTGCTACAGAAAATACACAGCCCGGCACCCAAGTTTAACATTAAAGATAAATAATAGTTCCTGCATCAAAAATGGTTATAGGATTATCTGTTAGATATGATTTAATGTTAAGTTTGAGTGCCAGGCAAAGGTGAAAAGGCAGGGTAAGAGCCTACCAGTTGTTAGGTGACTAACAAGCTTAGTAAACCCCGCTCGGAGCAAGACCAAATAGGAAGAGCTGTGGTGGCCCGCTGAATCTTCGGGTAGGTCGCAAGAGGTGTAAGGTAACTTACATCCCAGATAGATGATTACCACCCTTATAATTAATTCGTTAGTTAGTTGTCTGGTTAACTATTTAAATACTAATAATTTATTAACCAATTAACCAGCTAACCAAGTAACCAACTAACGAATTAATTATAAGGGGACAGAACTCGGCTTATACGATCTACTTATCAAAATAAATAGATATAAGGACATACGGTAAAATGTTTTATTGTATGTCCTTTTTTATTCCTCCCAATACCCCTCCTAAATGATAATTTTTAAGTTTGCTCTCCTATCCCTCCCTCAAATATAGCTGGAAGTAGTGTATCTATTATTGGAAGACACTAAATATGTGGTGTTTTCCAATTTTTTTAAAAAAAATCAAATTATTTTTAAAAAAAAAGAGGGTTTTTCAAAAAAATGTAGTATAGTATAAATAAGTGGAGTAAAGTGGAGTAAAGTGGAGGATAAATATAAAGGAGATTTTATGTTTTTAGGACAGTATGAGCACTCTATTGATGAAAAGGGAAGATTGATTGTGCCGGCAAAATATCGGGAATCTTTAGGTGATAATTTTATTATCACTTTCGGTCTTGATACTTGTCTTTTTGTATATCCTCTGGAAGAATGGAAAAATTTATCTGAAAAAATGAAGTTGCTCCCCTTAGGCCAGAGAGATGCCCGAGCATTTAAGAGGATACTATTTTCCCGGGCCACTGATTGCACTATGGATAATCAAGGTAGAGTCATTATTATGAAATATCTGAGAGATTACGCCCGGATTAATAAAGAAATTATGGTTATTGGGGTTTTAGATAGGATAGAGATCTGGAGCAAAGATGTATGGCAAAAATACTTTGAAGAAGTTAAAAGTTCATATGAGGATATTGCCGAAAGAATATATGAGCAAGAAAGGTAATCTATGGTAAATTCCTTTCACATTCCTGTGTTAACAAAAGAGATCTTAAATTATTTTGATTTCAAGAAAGGAGGTGTTTATATCGATTGCACTTTAGGAGGTGGAGGGCACTCCAAAGCTATTTTGGAGAATATTTATCCCCATGGTTTGTTGACGGGTATCGACCAGGACATAGAGGCAATTGAAACAGCAAAAGAAGAACTAAAAAGCTATATCGATAAAGTAAAATTAGTTAAAGGTAAT
>DAOUTX010000027.1 GCA_030668465.1 Atribacterota bacterium
AGTGGTTGGTGGAGGGGATACGGCAATTGAAGAAGCTTTATATTTAACTAAGTTTGTTCGAGAGGCAACCATTATTCATCGTCGAGGTAGATTGAGAGCAACTAGGATATTGCAGGAAAGAGTTTTTTCTAATAAGAAAATAAATTTTACCTGGGATTCAGTAGTAACAAAAATATTAGGCAAGGAAAAAGTGGAAGGTGTTTTGGTTCAAAACAAAAAAACAGGTGAAGAAAGGGAAATATCCTGTCAGGGCATTTTTGTTTTTGTGGGGAACATACCTAATTCAAAATTTTTTAACAAGTTAATAAAATTAGACAAAAAAGGTTATATTTTAACTGATAATAATATGATGACCTCACAAGAAGGCATCTATGCTTGCGGAGATGTTAGAAAGAAGCTCTTAAGGCAGGTGGTTACTGCCTGTGGAGAGGGAGCTACTGCTGCCTTTGCCGCCCAGAAGTATATCGAAGAATTAAAAGGTACTTCTTATAAATAATACTTAGAAAGGATAGAAAATGGAATTTGGAATATCAACTATGCTCCTTGAGGATTATCAATTAAAATCAAAATTGCCTCTACTTAAAGAGGCTGAGATAAAATATATTGAGGTAAAACCGAAAGAAGGACATTTCAATTATTATGAACCCAAATATCTGGATGAAATGTCTAAAGAATTTAAAAGAAATGGAATAAAAGTAATATCAATGCATATGCCTACTCACGGAGCAGATATTTCCCTGATTGAGGAATATGACCGGATATGGTCTGTCCGGGAAGTGGAAAAAACAGCTCTTGCCTTGCTAAGATTAGGAGGAGAGATTTTAGTAGTTCATCCGGGAAGTGAAATTGAAGATAAAAAAACGAGGAAAGAACGACGAAAAAAGAGCGAAGAAAGTTTAGGAGAAATACTAAAATTTTGTGAACACTGGGGAATTAAGATTGCTTTAGAGAATACTTTACCCGGAAAGACCGGTGACAGCATATCTGAAATTCTGGAGATAGTAAGAAAATTTAATTCAAAAAATCTGGGAATTTGCCTGGATACCGGACATTGCAACATAACTTCTTCTCTTTATAATCATAGTGGAGTTGTGGAGTGTTTACCAGAAATAAAAGATTATCTATGTCATTTACATATTCATGATAATTTCAGAAAGAGTGATGACCATTCTATGCTTTTTGAGGGCAATCTTGATTGGAAAGGATTTGTAAGGGGCCTAAAAGAAATTAATTACCAAGGGGTATTTATGTTTGAATTAAGAAAAAAAACAAATAATGAAGAAATGCTCCGAATGATTAAAGAATTGTATCTAAACTTATATCAGGGAGAAAGAAATGGCTGAAAAAAAAGGAAATCTTTATTGGTTGAGAAGAAAATTACCCAATCAAAGAGTTTTAGAGCGAATGGATTCATTATTAAAAGAACTGAATTTGCATACAGTTTGTGATAGCGCTCTGTGTCCCAATCGAGGCGAGTGTTTTAAAAAGGGAACAGCTACTTTTATGATATTGGGGAATATCTGTACGCGAAACTGTAAGTTTTGTGCTGTAGAAAAGGGTAAACCACTCCCTTTAGACCCGGAGGAACCCCGTCATATCGCACAAGCTGCCAAACATTTAAATCTTAAACATATAGTAGTTACTTCTGTAACCAGAGATGACCTTCCGGATGGCGGAGCAGAACACTTTGCCCAGACCATTATGGAGATTAAAAAGTTGCTTCCGGAAAGCACCATAGAGGTATTAGTTCCTGATTTTGAGGGTTCCTGGGAAGCACTTCAAAAAGTAATAGATACTCAGCCAGAAGTTATAAATCATAATATTGAAACGGTTGCCCACCTATATAAATTAGTAAGGCCAAAAGCGGTTTATAAACGTTCCTTGGAGATATTAAGGCAGGTTAAAATTAGAGATAAAAATATTATTTCTAAATCGGGGATTATGGTAGGCTTAGGAGAGGAAAAGGAAGAAGTTATCAAAGCGATGAAAGATTTAAGAGAAGTGGATTGTGACATTTTAACTATAGGTCAATACTTAAAGCCATCTCCTCACCATTTAAAAGTTAGTAATTATATTCATCCTGATAAATTTGAAGAATATCGAAATATAGGGATGTCTTTAGGTTTTAAATACGTAGCCTCAAACCCTTTGGTGCGCAGTTCCTATCATGCCGGTGAAATATTGAAAAATATAACTTAATTACATAGAAATTTCCTTATTCTGAGAACCCTAACTAGTATATAGCAAAAAGGAATAGCGTAGAGCGTGTAGCGTATAGCGTAGATTGAGAAAAGAAGAAGAAAGAAGACAGAATAAATTCGTATCTCTTGAATCGTGTCTTGTTTTATAGCGGTTAACAATGTAGCGAAAAGTGCAAAGTACAAAACGTAAAGCCATAACTTAAAATTCGAAATTAAAGAAAAAGGCTTTGAATTTTGAATTACGGCTTTTCGCTTTTAGCTTTAACTTTTTAATTTAATTAGGACAAATTTTATTAATCCAAAACTATACGCTAAACGCTATACGCTCTACGCTAGCTTTATTCACTAACGACTAATTTAATAAGATATTTTCTTTGATATATTTAAATATATCTGATAGAATTAATATCAATAAATCAAATATAAGAAAATTGACCAAGTACAAGGAGGAAAGTTTTGTATGACCAAATATGATATTAGTAAAGTAAGAAATATTGCCTTGGTGGGCCATGGTGATTCCGGGAAAACCTCGCTTACCGAGGCTTTGCTTTATGATTCAGGAATGATTACTAGATTGGGAGACATCAAACAAGGTAATACCGCTACTGATTATGATCCCCGAGAAATAAAGAAAGGAATAACCATCAATTCATCTTTAGCTTATTTAGATTGGGAGGGTTTGATGGTAAATATTCTCGATACGCCGGGCTACCTTGATTTTATTACTGATACCAAATTAAGCCTTAGAGTTGTGGATAGTACCATAATAGTTGTATGTGGAGTATCAGGAGTAGAAGTGCAGACTGAAAAAGTCTGGGATTTTGCCGATGAATACAAACTACCCCGAGCTCTTTTTATAAATAAAATGGATCGGGAAAGAGCCGATTTTTATCGAGTAAAAGATACGATTAATAAAGTTTTTGGTCCATCCGCAATTTCAGTACAATTACCCATTGGTAAAGAAGAAAACTTCCAAGGCATAGTCGATTTAATAAAGATGAAAGCCATTATTTATAAAAATTCAGGAGAGGGTAAGCCAATTTTTGAAGAACAGGAAATTCCTCAAGATATTAAAGAAGAAGCAGAATCTTACAGGAAGGAATTAGTAGAAGCAGTAGCTGAATTCGATGACGAGCTTTTAATGAAATATTTAGACGGAGAAACTTTGACCAACCAGGAGATTACTTCTTTGTTAAAACAAGGTATAAAAGAGAGAAAGATAGCGCCTATTCTTTGCGGCTCAGCAACCATGAATTTAGGGATAGGGCTTCTTCTTGATTTCATAGGCGAATACCTTCCTTCTCCACCTGAGATGCCTCCTGTTGTGGCTAAAAATACAAATACTTCTTCTGAAGAATTAATAAAAAACTCTATAGATTCTTCTTTTTCTGCTTTTGTTTTCAAAACTGTAGCAGACCCCTACGTGGGAAATTTAACCTACTTTAGGGTGTATTCAGGGAAATTGCCCGAAGATTCAAATATTTATAATTCTTCAAAAAGCGCAGAGAATAAAGTAGGGAAGATTTATAAAATGCAGGGTAAGAATCAACGTTCTATTTCTGAGGTTTGCGCGGGAGATATAGCAGCGGTAGCCAAACTTAAGAATACTATTACCGGTGATACTCTCTGCGATAAAGATAATCCTGTTTTATTTGAAAAAATAGAATATCCTGAACCAATAATGCTTCTAGCCATCTCTCCCAAAACCAAGGGAGATGAGGATAAATTAAGTACCGCTCTAAATAAGATAATTGATGAGGACCCTACAGTTAAAATTTATAGGGATAAAGCTACCGGAGAGAGTATATTGGCAGGCATGGGAGAATCCCACCTGGAAGTAATAATTGATACTATGGAAAGTAAATTTGGAGTAGAGGTTGAGAAGAGCACTCCTAAAGTAGGGTATCAAGAGACTATTCGGAAAAATGTTAAAGTTGAAGGAAAGTATAAAAAGCAATCCGGAGGTAGAGGGCAGTACGGACATTGTTGGTTAGAACTTGAACCAAAAGGTAGGGGAGAAGGCTTTGAATTTGTAGATAAAATAGTTGGAGGAGTAATTCCGCGGCAGTATCGTCCTGCAGTGGAAAAAGGTGTAGTTGGAGCAATGATAAAAGGAATATTGGCAGGATATCCCACCGTAGATATAAAAGCTACTGTTTATGACGGCAGTTATCACCCGGTAGATTCTTCAGAAATGGCTTTCAAGGTAGCTGGTTCGATGGCTTTTAAGAAAGGAGCGGTAGAAGCTAACCCGGTCTTATTAGAACCTATTATGGATATAGAAGTAATAGTACCAAAAGAATATATGGGAGATATAATCGGAGATTTAAACAGTAAGAGAGGGAAGATAATGGGCATGGAAGAATCTTCAAGCGGGAAACAATCTATTAAAGCCAAAATACCCCAAGCAGAGATTTTTAAATATGCTATCGATTTAAGGTCGATTACTCAGGGAAGAGGAACTTTTAGTTTGAAATTTTCCCATTACGAAGAGGTACCTGCTAATATTGTACAGGAAATAATTACTAAATCCAAAGAAAAAGAGGAAGAGAAAAAATAATTCTCAAAAAAATTTAAAAAATATTTTATAAAAAGAAGGATTTTTAAATCAGATATAGTATATATTATATAAAGATAAACTTATTTATCGATTTGTACTAGTAAAATATTATACAAAAAAGGGAGGTGTAATAACATGTTTGCAGATTTAGCTTGGTATTGGTGGGCAGCAATCATTGGAGCGGTAGTATATTTGATATGGTATTTTGCAGGAGAATAGAATAAAATATAAATTAAAATCAAATTACTATTAAAAATTATAAGAAACGTTTCTGTAAGTGCAGGGCAAAGCAAATTGTCCTGCACTTTATTTATCTTTATTAAAAGGGTGATTAATTTGAAATTAAAAACCATAACAAGATATATTTTATTAATTTTACTTTTCCTTATCTTCTTTGTTATTACTTATGAATCAATAGCAAATAAAGAAAATGGAGAAAATAGGTTTATTCCTTTGGGAGAAGTAGATTCATTAAAAATGACGATAAAATTTGGGGCAGGAAAGTTGGACTTAATTTCTGGACAAGAATGTGTATTTGAAGGTAATTTTCAATATGATAAAAGTATCTTAAAACCCAATGTCCAGTATGAAATATTAGGGGAAACTGGTGTTTTAACCCTATCTCAGAGTATTAAGAAAAACCTTGATTTACCGTTTCCTTATAAAAATAGATGGAATTTGAAATTGCCTTCCGATGTCCCTTTACAATTATATATCAATACTGCGACTTATAGTGGTTATATTGATCTTACTAATTTACAGATAGAATATTTTCATCTTAATTCAGGAGCAAGTCAAACCAATATTGAATTTAATCAACCTAATCTTATAGACTTAAAAAATATTAATATCAAAACAGGCGCCTCTTCCATAAAAATGTTAGGTTTAGCTAATGCAAATTTTAATGAAATGAATTTTACCGGTGGAGCAGGGAGCTACACTTTTGATTTTTCAGGTAACCTGACTAAAAAATCGAAAGTTAGTATTAATGTAGCAGCAGCTAAAATAATTTTAAAAATACCTGCGAATATGGGGGCTAAGATAATTTTTAGAAATTTTCCGGCTTCAAAATTAGATGTCAGGGGTTTTATAAAAATAAATGACCAGACTTATATTAACCCGGAATATGGCAAAAGTGCTGCAGAATTAGATATCGAAATCAAGGGAGGTCTTGTAGACGTCGAGGTAGTCTCACTAACCAATTGACTTTTATTTTTTTTTCAATTATACTAAAAACGAACTCAGAAAGAAAAAGACCGAGCGAAGGATTGAAAGGTATATTTTTTAAAAAGAGAATCAGTATCTGGTGAAAGTTGATAAAATACCTTTAAACTCACCTTCAAGTTTTGTAAGCAAAAATTAAATTAAAAATATTAATTTATATATAGTTTACAACGTTGACAAGCGTTAATTGTTTAATAAGAGTAGATAATGTGGGGCTGTAGCGCAGTCGGGAGCGCGCCTCCTTGGCGTGGAGGAGGTCGCGGGTTCGATTCCCGCCAGCTCCACCAAGTTATAATATATAAAATCTACTGAACAAGGGTGGTACCACGAGAAAGATCTCGTCCCTGGTAATAATTTAATTAATTACTTGAGACGGGATTTTTATTTTGAGGAGGAATGTTTAAAAATGGAAGATAAATATAATTTTGCCGAAGTTGAAAAAAAATGGCGGGAATATTGGAAGGAAAATAATTTTTTTAAATCTTATGCCGATTCTAAAAAACTAAAGTATTATGTTTTGGAAATGTATCCCTATCCTTCGGGAGAGCCCCATATGGGACACGTGAAAAACTACGTTATCGGTGATGTAGTGGCCAGATATAAGCATTCTCAAGGATATAATATCCTGCACCCTATGGGCTGGGATGCCTTTGGCTTACCTGCGGAGAATGCTGCAATAAAAAACAAAATTCATCCTTCAATCTGGACTAAAATCAATATTCAAAAGATGAAGGATACTCTAACTAATATGAGTATCAGTTATGATTGGGATAGAGAAATAGCCACCTGTGATCCGGATTACTACAAGTGGACTCAGTGGATGTTTTTACAGCTATATAAAAAAGGATTAGCTTACAAGAAAAAAGCAGTGGTTAACTGGTGTCCTTCCTGTAATGTAGTATTAGCTAATGAACAAGTAATAGACGGAAAATGTTGGAGGTGTGATTCCGAAGTTATTAAAAAAGAGTTATCCCAATGGTTTTTCAAGATTACCGAATATGCTCAGAGATTACTTGATGATATAGAATCTTTAGAAGAATGGCCGGAAAAAGTATTAACTATGCAGAGAAATTGGATAGGCAGGAGTGAGGGAGCAAGAATTGAATTTCCCATAAAAGGGAGTGATAAGGCTATTCCGGTTTTTACTACCCGACCTGACACTCTCTATGGAGCAACTTATTTTCTGTTGTCTCCCGAACACCCTTTAGTAGAAGAGATAATAAAAGATTCTCCTTATAAAGATGAGGTTCAGAGTTTCAAAGAAAAGGTAAGTAAAGAGAGCGCTATAGACAGAGCATCAGGCATCTTAGAAAAAAAGGGATGTTTCACCGGTAAATATGTAATAAATCCCCTAAATGATGAAGAGATTCCCATCTGGGTAGCAAATTATGTGTTAATGGATTATGGAACAGGTGCGGTAATGGCAGTTCCCGCTCATGACCAAAGAGATTTTGAATTTGCCAAAAAATATAATTTACCCATCAGAATAGTTATTCAACCAGAGGATAAAAAAGTTTCCTCTGATACTATGGAGGCTGCCTTTGACCAAGAAGGCATTATGGTTAATTCCGGCCAATTTAATGGCTTGCCAAGCATAAAATCATTAGATGTCATAATTGATTATCTGATCAAAAAGGGGTCTGGGAAGAGAGAGGTTAATTATAGATTAAGAGATTGGCTTATTTCGCGTCAGCGTTATTGGGGTGCGCCCATACCTATGATTTATTGTTCCGATTGCGGTACGGTTCCCGTATCCGAAAGCGATTTACCGGTTTTACTGCCGGAAGATGTTGATTTCAGACCCAAAGGTATGTCGCCACTGGCAAGCAGCAAAGAATTTGTCGATACAATTTGTCCAAAATGCGGTAAGGGAGCTAAAAGAGAAACAGATACTATGGATACTTTTGTCTGTTCTTCCTGGTACTACCTTAGATTTTGTTCTCCTAAAACTGATACAGCGCCATTTGATGCTGAAGAATTAAAATACTGGATGCCGGTAGACCAGTATATCGGCGGAGTAGAGCACGCCATACTGCATTTACTATATTCTCGGTTTTTTACTAAAGCTTTATATGATATGAAATATGTCAATTTTAAAGAACCCTTCAAAAGACTCTTTACTCAGGGGATGGTCTGCAAAGATGGCGCAGCGATGTCTAAATCAAAAGGTAACATAGTTAATCCAGGAAAAATATTTTCAAAATTCGGTATTGACGCTACCAGAGTAATGATGCTGTTCGCCGGTCCTCCGGAAGTAGATATGGAATGGACGGATAAAGGGATGGAAGGAGCATCTCGATTCTTGAATCGAGTTTGGCGCTTAATCTACAATAATATCGATTGTTTTAAAAAGCCGAAAAATAAGGAAGAAGTTTACCCGGAAGATATAAGTATGGAAGCTAAAAAAATAAAACAGAAGACCCATCAAACCATTAAAAAGGTTACCGAAGATATCGAAGAAAGATTTCACTTTAATACCGCTATTAGTGCCATCATGGAATTAGTCAATGAAGTGTATAAATTTCAGTTAGAAGCAGAAGAAAAGCGGGGAAAAGAAGGAGATGTTTTTGTTTTAATGGAGGCTTTAGGAATGATAGTCAGGCTTTTAGGTCCTATTGCTCCTCATTTTTCAGAAGAGCTATGGCAGGAGATGGGGAACAAAAAAAACATTTATATGCAGCCCTGGCCTAAATATGATGAGAAGATGTTAGAAGAAGAGGAGAAGCTAATTGTAGTCCAGGTAAATGGAAAACTAAGAGGGAAATTGACAGTTCCTGCATCTTATGATGATGAGAAAATAAAAGAAGAAGCACTTTCTCTGCCAAAAATACAGGAAAAAATTGAAGGCAAAAAGATTATAAAAGTTATTGTTGTTTCTGGGAAACTGGTAAACATTGTGATAAAATAATATAAAATAGCATAGAGCATATTTGGTTAATTGGTTACCTGGTTAGTTAGTTGATGAATTAATATTAAACCAGCTAACTAGCTAACCAGGTAACCAATTAACCAAATTGACTGGTTGGAAGATTTTGTAAATTTAAAATAAAAAAGGAGGAAATTTTTTTTATGGCTACTTTTGGCGACTTAAACAGTTTTATCGGTATTGGCAGATTAACCAGAGACCCGGAATTAAGATACACACCCGGCGGGACAGGGGTATGTAAATTTGGCATTGCAATAAACAGGACTTATAGAAATCAGGAAGGAAATAACGTAGAAGACGTTCTCTTTATAAATGTAACAACCTGGGGCAAGCAGGCAGAAAATGTTTCACAGTTTTTAAAAAAAGGCAGAAGGGTAGCTATAAGTGGCGAATTAAGGTCTAATAATTGGCAGGATAAAGAAGGAAACAAGAGAACTTCTTTTGAAATTAACGCCAGAACTGTACAGTTTTTAGATTTAGTTAAAGATACAGGTATTGCCAAAGAAAGCCCTCCCGCAGAGAGCGAAGAAAATGTTTCTGATGAACCAACAAATGAAGATACCTCAATATCAGAAGACGATATTCCGTTTTAAAATAGTGAATAGTATTTAGCATATAGTATAATATAGCAAAAAACGAAAAAATAAGATAGTATTTCGTTAAGAAAAAAAGAAGCCAGAAGCCGATATTCAGAAGTCACAAGATTATTAGTGGATAGTGTTTTTTAATTAAACTAAAATTTGCAAAATTTCTAAATATTATGCTAATATTATTATGGACAAAGAAAAAGAGAGATGTTATAATATCATTCGCATAGTAAAAAAGAAATAAGTGGGCGGGTAGCTCAGTTGGGAGAGCACTGGTTTTACAAGCCAGGGGTCACAGGTTCAAGCCCTGTTCCGCCTACCATTTTTAATAAAATTATAGTGGGGCCGTAGTGCAGCTTGGTTTAACACGCCTGCCTGTCACGCAGGAGATCGCGAGTTCAAATCTCGTCGGCCCCGCCATTTTCTTAACAATATAATTATATAGGGCGATTATAGATGCCGAGATAGCTCAGTCGGTAGAGCAGTGGACTGAAAATCCACGTGTCCCCAGTTCAATTCTGGGTCTCGGCACCAGGTTTTTTGCGGAAAGAGCTCAGTGGTAGAGCATCGCCTTGCCAAGGCGAGGGTCGCGGGTTCAAATCCCGTTTTCCGCTCCATCTTTATAAAAATCAAATGTGGCGGCATCGCCAAGTGGTAAGGCAG
>DAOUTX010000113.1 GCA_030668465.1 Atribacterota bacterium
ATCCCGTTCAATTTCTTTAGAACCTACTTTTATCTTAACGGCTTTAAATCCTCTTGATTTATAGTCAAGCACTTCGTCTATTAATTCATTATTATTGTATGAAAGCCATCCTCAACTTACATAAATGGGAACTTTTCGCACTTTACTTCCAAATATTTTCCATATTGGCTGATTTAATGTTTTCCCCCATGCATCCCACATGGCAACATTAAGAATAGCTAAGCCCCATCTTTGCAATCCCAGATTTCCAAAATATTCTGCTTCAATCTCAAAATCATGTCTAATTTTTACTGTTTCATAGACCTTGTAACCAATTGCAAAATTCTTGATATCTTTTAAAGCCCCTAAAATTGCATTTGGTGAATAATGAAAAGATAACAAGTATCCTTGTCCTACAATCCCGGATTCCAGTTCTATTTCAAGTATAAAAAAAGATATTTCAGAAATATCATGTGTAGCATCTGCTATTGGCTTTGTAATCTTAGAAATAGCTTTATATATTACTATGTCCTTTATTTCGTATTCCATATTTTGTTTCCAATTAATTTATTTAATTCCTATTTTGTTTAAATATCTTAGACTTTGATATACTGCTTTATCCGGGTCAATAGTATATCCAAATCCCAATTCAACAGTTAAAAAACCTTTATAATTTATCTTCTTCAAATCTAATAGCACTTTTTCAAAATTTATATTTCCTTCTCCCGGAATTAAATGATCATCATTATAGCCAAGATTATCATCTATATGAATATGTTTAATATGATTCCCGAGAAGTCTAACTGCATCTGAAAATGATTCCTTATTTACATTAATATGCCCGGTATCTAAAACTATTCCTAAACTTAGTTTATTTATTTCTTCCAATAATTTTAGAGAATCTTCAATAAAAATTATAATATCAGTTTCGAGCTTATGTGCTGGTTCTATCAAAATTTCAATATTATTAAATTTTGCAGCATATTCAAGAATTCTACAGAGACTATCTTTAAAAAGATTATGTCCCGATTCACGACTTTGACCAAAAAGAGTAAACCCCGGACATACAGACACATATTTGATTTCTAATCTATCTGCTATATTAATTGAATGATTAATATAGGATATGCTCGCTTCTCTTATCTTTTCATCTTCTATACTTAAATTTGTAGGATAGCGAAATTGGGCTGGAATTAATCCAGAAATTTTTAAATCATACTCTCTAATACATTTTTTTATCTCATCAATTTTTGAATCTGTCATATCATCAGGATACGCATGAGGCCTGCCGCCCCATATTTCAACCGCACTATAACCTAACTCTGCTATTCTTCTTATACTTTCAACTAAACTATAGCGGTAATATACTGCTGTTGAGACACTTAATTTCATAGTGTTAATTCCCTTCTAATGCCATTAAAATTATTCCTCTATATTTTGCAAATTTCATAATATACTCGTTTGAAAAGAATCTTACAATTCTTTAAACACTTTTGACTTCCAGTGGTGGTCGTCTGTCTGTACTTCGTTTAGTATATTCAGTGATCCCTACAAATAGTGCTAAAAGAACAGCCAGTACCTGTGGTAAGGTGGCAGGATACATAATTAGAATGATAGCTGTTACAAGCATAAATGATTTATACCAGGGTAACCGGCGAACAAGGTATTGTTCTCCTAAAGCCCCCATACAGAAAACAGCTACTAATCCTCCTAATACGGCTAAGATAACCTCTAAAAAAGTGGATACCCCTCGGGGGAGAAGAGCCGGATGATATATAAAATAAAAAGGAAGAATATAGGCTGCTGCCCCTAATCTCATAGCGGTATAACCCGTCTTCCAGATATCGGCTCCGGCAATTGCTGCACCAACATAAGCAGCTAAAGCTACTGGGGGAGTAATAGCCGATACCCCACCCCAATAGTAACAAAAGAGATGCGCTACCAACGGTGCAACACCAAGAGATACCAAACCAGGAGCCACCAAAGTAGCAGTTATGATATACACTGAAGTAGTGGGTAAACCCATGCTTAAAACTAATGAGGCAACTGCTGATATAAGTAAGGTTGGCAATAACAAACCTCCACCCAATTTAACAATGCTATGGGTGAGGAGCATCCCTAAACCCGAAAGTGAAATACTGCCCACAACAAAGCCTATTGTACAACAAACAATTGCTGTAGATATCACGTTTTTTGCTCCCAACTGTAGAGCATCAATTATATCTCGTAGGCTCATCCGTGTTTCTTTACGCAATGCGCTAATCACAATAATTGCCATTGTGGAAAAAAAAGCTGCATATAGAGCAGTATACTTAAGCATAAGCATTGTTATAAGGATAACAATCGGTAAGAATAGGTGTCCCTGCTGTATGATTACTGCTTTCAAAGCAGGGAGACGATTTCGCGGGATTCCTACCATTCCAACTTTCCGTGCCCGTAAATGGACTTGATAGTAAACGGCTGTATAGTAAAGGATGGCCGGTAAAGCAGCCCCAGCCGCAACATATGCATAGGGTTTTCCCAAGTATTCTGCCATAATGAAAGCAGAAGCCCCCATCACCGGGGGAAGAAACTGTCCGCCACAGGAAGCCACAGCCTCAACAGCAGCAGCGAAATATCCTTTAAAGCCCAAACTCTTCATAAGAGGAATGGTAAACGGACCAGTTGCTGCCACATTAGCAGCAGAAGATCCTTGAATAGTTCCCATTAAGCCACTAGCAATAATTGCTACCTTAGCCGGCCCACCGGGAGTGTGTCCTGCCACCGCTAAGGCTAAATTAGCAAAGAGTTTTGTAGTACCGGACTTATTTAAAAATGCTCCGAAAAGAATGAAGAGGTACACATAAGTAGCACTCACTCCTGCAGCAATGCCAAAGACTCCTTCTATACTCATATACATATGCTCTACAACCCGGTTAAAAGTGAAACCACCGTGCTGGAAGATGCCAGGCATATAGGGTCCTATAAATAGATAAGCAAGACAGATCCATGATAAGCTCAGAATAACAAATCCCATTGTCCGACGGGCAGCTTCCATAAGTATTAGACAGAAAATAGCACCCACGAAAATATCGTAATTGATAGCATAACCACCTCTAATAGCAATGGTACGGTAGTGATAAACTAAATAAAACGAACACCAGACAGCGATAATACCCAATGCTAAATCTATAAACCCCGGATTTCTATTTTTATCAGTTTTAGCCGAAGCAGGATATAATATAAAAGTAAGAAAAAGAATAAAGGCCAGGTGTATGGGTCGTTGTTGCATAGCTGGTAAAGGGCGATATCCACCGGTATAAAGGTGAAAGAGTGATGAAATAACAGACACTACTAATACTAAATAAGCCCAATATCCTTTTAAGTTACGTAGACTGCTAGTTACCTCTGATTTTTCACTCAGTTTTTCTATATCAATAACCTCATTATTTGCTTGCTGTTTTAGTGTATTTCTTTCTACTTCTTTTTTACTCACGAAATTTTGCCTCCCGTTTTTAGATTAATGGAATATGTTTTTTAAATATTAATAAAAATATCAATATTTTTAATTCAAATAATTCTTTCTCTAATTATTATAAAACAAAGGGGGGTTGCCCCCCCCCTTTTTGTTTTGTTTTGTTTTTTTGTTTTTCTACCTATTACTTAATAACTCCCATCTCACGGTAATACTTCTCAGCACCAGGATGTAACGGGAACGGTTGACCATTTAGGGCCTGTTCTAAAACCATATATTTCACAATCGGATGCACGTTGATTAGAAATTCTTGGTTTTCATACATAGATTTGATAAGCTTGTAAATTATATCTTCAGGAACATCTTCTCGAGCAGCCAATACAGCCGAGCCAGCGAAGGTTTTTACTGGTTTATCTTGCCCTGGAAAAGCCCCAGCAGGAAGAGTAAAGGGGAAGTCCATTTCTTTCGTCATAGCCTCAATAATATCATCATCTATGTCTACAAATCGAGCAAATCCGGTTTGCATCATCTCGGTATAACTCGCTGATCCGGCAGCATCCGGCCAAATTGCAGCATCAATTTGACGATTACGGACTTGGTCTATAGCCGTTTGGTGTACAGTAAACTCCTCAATAATATCATCGTAAGTCCAACCAAGTACTTCCATAATTTGTTTCCAATAATTTTCACCAGTACTCCCTAGCATGCCAACGGAAACTCGTTTACCTTTCAGGTCACGTACGCTTTTAATTTCCGGTGCCCACTCCATAGCTACGAAATTTTGCGGATTGGGATATACGTGCGATACAAATCTCATTCCCTTGTAGCGATCCTTTTCACGATCAGCCCACTGACCAACATTATTATAAGATTGATAGGCTGGATTAGCACTTAAAAATGAAAGCTCTACTTCCTTATCTGCTAATAAATCAACATTATTTGCGCTACCTTTAGTTGCTTGTATTGAAACCTGCAAATCTGGAAATAGGTCATTCCATACTGAAGCCATGCCTGCACCTAAACGGTAATAATTACCTCCTGATCCCGCTGTACCCAATCTAATAAAAGTCTTAGCGCTTACAGCCGCACCAAACATAACCAATAGACTAATTACTAGTA
>DAOUTX010000147.1 GCA_030668465.1 Atribacterota bacterium
ATTGGAGCGGGAAACGGGTCTCGAACCCGCGACAACTAGCTTGGAAGGCTAGTGCTCTACCAACTGAGCTATTCCCGCAAAGTCGGGGCGAGAGGATTTGAACCTCCGACCCCCTGCTCCCAAAGCAGGTGCGCTGCCAAACTGCGCTACACCCCGAAACAAAAGTTATTATATAAGAAATATATATATAAGTCAATGATAAAATACAGTAATTAGTAATAAGTAATGAGTAATAAGATTAAATTTCATAAATTATAAAAACAGGTACTTATTACAAATTATTTATCATATATTACTCATTGCATCACTTACTAGGTAGTTAACAAAAAGAAGCCAGAAGCCAGAATTCAGAATGAAATTTGTATTGCGTAAAGAGAAAAAAGACTCAAAGAAAAGTGTGTAATTTTACCTCTACGCTATTATGCTATACTTGTCTTTGCTCATTACATATTACTCATCACTCATCACTGTATTCTTTCGCTAACGATTAATTCATTTATTATACTAATCATCCTTCTCATTGCTTTGCCCCTATGACTTATCTGGTTCTTGATCTTGTCTCCTAATTCTGCAAAAGTTTTGTCATATTCTGGAACTAAAAAAATAGGGTCATAACCAAACCCCTGCTCACCTTTTGGGTTAAATATAATACTTCCCTTACATTCTTCCTTAACCATATATATTTTCCCATCCGTAAAAACAAGTACTACAACACAAACAAATTTTGCGTTTCTTTTATTTTTTGGAACATTTTCTAATAATCTAAGCACTTTGTTTATACGCTCTTCATCGCTATTCCCCCATCTTGAAGAATATATTCCCGGTTTTCCTTTTAAATAATCGATCTCTAAGCCTGAATCATCTGCTAAGCATATTTTACCGGTATATTCTGATACCTTTCTGGCTTTTTTAAAAGCATTTTCTTGATAAGTTTTACCATCTTCCTCGATCTTTGGAAAAGGAGGAAAGTCTTTCATAGTTAATATTTTTATTTTAGGACTGTCCAAAATATCTTTTATTTCCTTAACTTTACCTAAATTATTTGTAGCAATAAGTATCTCTAACATATTTCTCCCAATATATTTTTTTCGTCTTCGATTATCTGTTTTATTCCTGTCTCCGCCAACTTAATCAATTCCTGTAGATTTCTTTTAGAAAAAGGCTTACCTTCAGCAGTTCCTTGAATTTCTATTATTTCTCCTTTTTCAGTCATCACCATATTTAGATCCACTTGAGCACGAGAATCTTCATCAAAATTTAAATCTATTAACATTTCTCCGTCAACTATTCCCGCGCTAATTGCCCCTACATAATCCTTTATGGGAATAACATCTAAATGCCCTTCAGCCTTCAGATAATCTAAAGCATCAAATAGAGCAATAAAAGAACCAATAATTGCTGAGGTTCTGGTTCCACCATCTGCTTGAACTACATCACAGTCTATCCAAATAGTTCTCTCTCCTAATTCCATTAAATCTACTACCGACCTTAAAGATCTCCCAATTAACCTTTGAATTTCAGAAGACCTTCCGCTTATTTTACCTTTAACTGAATCCCTGATATTTCTAATTTGATTTGCTCGGGGGATCATAGAGTATTCAGCTGAAATCCAGCCCCGCTTTTTCCCTCGTAAAAATAAGGGAACTTTATCTTCAACCGAAGCGGTACAAATTATCTTAGTATCTCCCACTTGCATAAGGGTAGACCCTTCTGCATATTTTACGTAATTTCTGGTAATCTTAATAGGTCGTATTTCATTATATTTTCTATTGTTCGCTCTAAACATTTTTCCTCCAATTTCTTTTAGCGTATAGCGTACAGCGTTTAGCGAATAGTAGTAGAGTATCGCGTATAAAATACAGTGATGAGTAATAAGCTTAAATTTACCCAAGTCTACATTCTACGATATTTCCTATCCTGATTTCTGTCTCCTGAATTCTTTCTTCTATTTCCTTAACCAGCAAACCAGTTAACTAACTAACCAGCTAACTAATTCTCTCTGCAACCGCTATTCGCTAGTTTTTCATTTTTTCCTGGTGAGTAAATAATCAGCTAAATTTTTCAATGTTTTGGCTTTTTGGTCGAATATTTTTAAAGAACCTTTTGCTTCCTCAATTAACCTTTCGGATTCGCTCTTACATTCTTTCATCCCAAATTTATTAGCGTAAGTAGGTTTTCCCGTATCCCTTTGGTCTTGCATAATATCGAGCATATCGTCAATAATTTGAAAAGCTAATCCTATATTTTCACCATATTTGGTTAATGCTTTAAGTTGCCTTTGGTTTGCTCCGGATAATATTGCACCTGCTCTAATAGAAAGACAAATTAAGGCAGCCGTTTTTTTTATATATAGATTATTTAAATCTTCTTTTTTAATATTATCATTTTTTAAGCTTATATCTTCTACTTGTCCTCCTAACATATTTTCAGTTCCAATGTAAAAAGATGTTTCTTTTAGCAATTTTAGAATAGATTGTTTTTTTATCCCTTTAACTTCAGAGTTTTTAATCATTAAGTCAAATCCGTAAACTAAAAGGGCATCCCCTACTAATAAAGCTATGGCTTCTCCAAATACTTTATGACTGCTTGGTCTCCCCCTTCTAAAGTCATCATTATCTATACAAGGGAGATCATCGTGGATTAATGAAAAAGTATGTATCAATTCAACTCCACAAGCTGCTTTTATTACATTTTCAATATCTTTACCAAACAATTCAGCGGTTACTAAAGCTAAAATTGGCCTGATTCTCTTACCTCCGCCAAAAACACTATAGCGCATTGCTTTGTGAATAATCGAAGGAGGTTTTTCTTCCGGAGGCAAATATTCATCTAATGCCTTATCTATGATATTTTTTTTATTTTCCAGATATTTCTCAAAATTCATTAATTGTATCTTCTCCTTCTTTTTCAGAAAAAGGTTTGGTGGAATATTTTTCTTCACCCTCAATTACCAATTGTTCTATTTTCTTTTTAGTTTTATTCAATTTTTCTAAACATATTTTCGATATATTCATTCCTTCTTCATAGGTCTTTACTGATTCGTCTAAGGTTAATTCACCTTCCTCTAATTGGTTTACAATTTTTTCCAATTTTCTTAAATATTCTTCAAAGGGAATATCTTCTACTTTTTTCTTGTTTTTCAATTTGAAACAGCCTCCTTTTTCTCTACTTTACTCAATAACTTACCATCACTTATGATGACTTCGATTTTGGTGCCAACTTCAATTTGCTCCAATCTTCTAATAATCTCCTTACCAGGTATTTTTCTACAGATACTATATCCTCTTTCAATTACCGCCCAGGGACTTAATGAATCCAGTCTTTGAGAATCTTTTTTTACCCTTTCTTTGTATAATTCTACCAGGTGCTTAATCCTTGAATTTAAACGAGCACTAAATTCATCAATATATTGATAATATTGATTAATTTTGTTTTCCGGTCCCTGATATTTAAGGCTTCTACTTATAGAATTTATATTTTCTGTTTTTAACTCAAGGTTTCTTTTAACTGCTCTGGTTATCTTGCTTTTTAATAAACTTAGATTATTTATCAAATTATTTTTATC
>DAOUTX010000020.1 GCA_030668465.1 Atribacterota bacterium
CCATCCCCTTTTCCACAACTATCTCCATATTTAGTTTGGCATTTTTATTTAAAGTAGCTATCGTTAAACCAGGATTAAGTATTTCTACGTTAATGTTGGGGGTTATATCTGCTGCAGTCACCTTTTTTTTGCCTTTTGCCTTTAATTTTAAAATCTGTGGCTCATCGATAAACATTTTAACTACTAATTCTTTAATATTTAAAATTATTTCAATTGCATCTTCTTTGACTCCTGGAATAGCATCAAACTCGTGGGTAATTCCTTCAATCCTAATAGCGGTTGCAGCCGCTCCCCACATAGAAGATAGTAAAGTTCTTCTAAGGGAGTTACCAAGAGTAATACCATACCCTTTTTCCAATGGTTCTATGATAAACTTACCATAATTATCTGATAAATCTTCCACTTTAATTTTTATATTATTAATATCCATCACCTTCAATGCTCTCCTTCTTTAGGTATAGGAAACCCAAAAATATTAACGAGAATAATACTCAACTACTAATTTTTCCTCTACCGGTAAATTTAATTCTTCTTTAGAAGGAAATTTTATTATCTTTCCCTTTAATTTCTCAGAATCAAACTCTAACCAAGAGGGAAAACTGACCTCTATCTTCCCTTCTTTAATTTCTTTAATATTTTCGATATTCCCGCTCTTTTCTTTGATCTCAATCACATCATTGATATCAACCTGATAAGAGGGTATATTCACTTTTTTTCCATTAACTAGTATATGTGAATGCAGGACCAATTGTCGAGCGTGGGCTCTTGATTTAGTTATACCAAATCGATAAACTATATTATCCAATCTTCTCTCTAGTAATTCCAAGAAATTTTCTCCAGTAACACCTTTTTTCTTTTCAGCTTTTTCAAAAAGATTTTTGAATTGCTTTTCCAATAATCCATAATATTTTCTAAGTTTCTGTTTTTCTCTTAATCTTACGCCATAGGTAGATAATTTTCTTATCCTTGTCTTTTTTGCATTTTTACCAGGTAACGAAGCACCTTTTTCTATTGGACATTTATCAGAATAACACCTATCTCCTTTTAAAAATAATTTCACTGTTTCTCTACGGCACAATTTACATACCGCCCCTGTATATCTTGCCATATATAATAAAAACCTCCTTCTCCCTACAGATATTTAATAATATTTTCAAGATTACAAACTAACTGCATCTATTATTCGAAGGTATCGTCTAAAAACACACCTGCTTCAACTAATTTTTGCAATCCTTTTTGATTCCATAGTTTTAGTAAAACCATATAATATGCAAACCTGATATAATCTATATCCTTCTTTGTTTTGGTGGCCTGCAACCATTATGCGGAATTGGGGTAACATCCTTAATCATATTAACTTTTAAGCCTACCGCTTGTAAAGATCTAATTGCTGTTTCTCGCCCTGGACCAGGACCTTTTACCAATACGTCCACTTCTTTTAATCCTTGATCCATTGCTTTTTTAGCTACTGCTTCAGCGGTCATTTGAGCAGCAAAAGACGTACTTTTTTTACTTCCTTTATAACCCATGCTCCCTGCACTAGACCAAGCAATTACATTTCCGGCTCCATCTGTAATGGTTACTATAGTATTGTTAAAAGTAGATTGGATGTGAACTACCCCTAAAACTATATTTCTTTTTATTTTCTTCTTGGTTTTCTTTATTTTTTTCTTATTAGCCAATCAAATTCTCCTTTCCGTATCTGATGATATTACATACTTTTCTTTTTTCTTGCTCCTACTGTTCTCTTGGGTCCTTTTCTGGTTCTCGCATTAGTTTTAGTTCTTTGACCCCTCACAGTCAGTCCCTTTCGATGCCTTAGACCTCTATATGAGCCTATATCCATAAGCCTTTTTATAGAGGTGGTAACTTCGCTTCTACATTCTCCTTCTACTTTATAATTTTTATCAATAATTACCTTTATCTTATTTATCTCTTCTTCTGTTAAGTCTTTCGCCCTGGTATCCAAATTAACTTTTGATTCTTCTAATATGGAACGAGCACTGGTGATACCAATTCCATAAATATAAGTTAAAGCATATTCTATTCTCTTATTTCTCGGTAAATCTACTCCAGCTATTCTGGCCATAACTTAATATATCCTCCTTTAAAATTATTTCCCCTGTCTCTGTTTATGCTTTGGATTATTACAAATTATTCTTATTTTACCTTTTCTTTTTATTATTTTGCATTTTGCACACATTTTTTTGACTGATGATCTTACTTTCATTTATTCCCTTCCTCCATAAATAGTATATCGTAAAAGAATTTCTATATAGTTCCTAATAATAACGTTTTCTAATGATGATTCTCCTGTATTGCATATTAGAAAATCATATATCAAAAACTCTCTGTCTGATACGATATACGAAATACGATATACAATATACTAAATTATAATCTATATACAATTCTACCCTGGGTTAAATCATAAGGTGATATTTCAACTTTTACTCTGTCTCCGGGTAAGATTCTAATAAAATGCATCCTTATTTTACCAGAAATATGGGCTAATATCTCGTAACCATTTTCCAGTTCAACCCGAAATGTAGCATTTGGTAAGGATTGAATAACTTTTCCTTGCATTTCTATACACTTCTCTTTCGCCATCAATTATTCCTCCGCCTAAATTATTTTCACTCAAACCATCAAACCATTTACAAAGCACTAATTTATTTAAAGAGTAGTTAATATTTCGTTACCATCTGCAGTTATTGATATAGAATGTTCAAAATGTGCTGACCGACTTCCGTCTTCTGTCACAACTGTCCATCCATTATTACAAAGTCTTGTTTTATAACCACCCACATTTACCATAGGTTCGAGTGCTAACACCATCCCATCTTCTAACCTTAAACCAGTACAAGGAACACCATAATTAGGTATTTGTGGTTCTTCGTGCAAATAACAACCCACTCCGTGGCCAACATATTCTCTTACTACAGAAAAATGTGATTTTTCTACTGTCTCTTGAATGGCAGAAGAAATATCACCTAATCTATTACCTATAATAGCGTTTTCTATACCTTTAAACAAAGATTTTTTGGTTACTTCTAAAAGTTTTTGTTCTTTTAGCCCTATTCTTCCTACGGGGACTGTAATCGCAGTATCTCCATAGTAACCTTCTAAATTTGTTCCAATATCTATACTTACAATATCCCCTTCCCTCAATCTTCTCCTTCCAGGAATACCGTGAACTACTTCTTCGTTTATAGAAATACATATAGAATGCTGGAATTTATTTTTTTTTATTCCATAACCTTTAAATGCAGGTTTTGCTCCATGTTTTATTATATAATCCTCAGCAATCCTATCCAACTCTAAAGTAGTAATTCCCTCTTTTATATTTTCCAATATTTTATTTAAGGCGTTTGCTGCTAATTTGCAACTCTTTCTTATACATTTAATTTCTTCGGGGGATTTTAAAATTACCATTAATCTATTTATGCATTCCTCGTAAAACTTTCTTGATCGCTAAAAAAGCATTCTCGCTAAAATTAGCATCTATCACCTTTAGTAATTTTTTTTCTTTATAATATTTCTTTAAAGGAATAGTTTGTTTAGCAAATACTTTCAATCTATTCTTTATGGTCTCTTCTTTATCATCCTCTCGTTGATACAGCTCTCCGCCGCAAAGATCACAGGCATTATCTTTTTTTGTAGGATTAAATGACAAATTATAATTAATGCTACATTTTTTACATACTCTACGGGTAGATAACCTTTGTATTATTTCAGAAAAAAGTATCTCAAAGTAAAATACATAATCAATATATTCATTGAGCTCTTCATTTAATTTCTCTAATGAATTCGCCTGTTCGATATTTCGGGGGAAGCCGTCAAAGATATAACCATTTTTACAATCTTCCTGCTTTATTCTTTCTTTTATTATTTCCAGAATAATACGGTCAGGTACTAAGCCTCCTTTACTCATAATGTTCTCAACTTCTATGCCCAGCTTACTCTTTTTTTCTACTGCTTCTCTTAAGATTACTCCTGTTGATATTACCGGAATATTGAATTCTGCATGCAATCTTTTTGCTACTGTTCCTTTCCCCCCACCCGGAGGACCTAACAAGATTAATCTCATAACTTTCCCTTTCTTTTTATTTAAGTCAACTATCCTGCTTTATTAGTGGTAAGTCATTGGCATTAAATACAGGTTTTCAGTTATCAGTTTACAGTTTTTAAATCTAGATAAAGAGAATCTATTTCTATATTCTGACTTCTGACTTCTTTTTCTTAACCAGCTAACCAAGCAACTAACGGATCAAATAAGTTTATAAAAACTATTTCTTAATAAATCCTTCATAATGCCTCATTAACATATGGGATTCAATCTGTTGAACAGTTTCTAAAGCTACTCCTACCATAATTAACAAAGATGTTCCTCCGAAAATGAAAGTAGTAATACCAGTAATTTTTATTAAAATATTAGGTAAAATAGCAATTACAGCTAAGAATAACGCACCACTTAGTGTAATTCGAGTCATTATATGATCAATATAGACAGTAGTATTTTTTCCTGGCCTAATCCCGGGGATAAAACCTCCATATTTTTTCATATTGTCCGCCATATTGGCAGGATTGAAGGTAATTGCTGTATAAAAGAAAGTAAACACCACAATTAATCCAGCATACAAAATTAAATATAATGGCTGCCCTGGTGAAAGAGCCTCAGACATACTTTTCATAAAAGCTAAATTTTGAAAAAATTGTGCAATAGTAGCTGGAAAAAGTAATATTGCAGAGGCAAATATTATGGGAATAACTCCAGCTTGATTTACGCGTAAGGGAATATGTGTCCCTTGCCCACCATACATTCTACGTCCTATTACTCTTTTTGCATACTGAACCGGTATCCTCCTCTGTCCTTTTTGAATAGCGATAACTCCTCCAATAACAACTACAGAAATTAAAAGTAAACTTATTAGTGGTAAAATTCCTATTTCTCCAACTTGCAAAAGTTTAAAGGTTTGTACAATCTGGGAAGGAATTCTGGCAATAATTCCAGCAAAAATAATTATTGAAATACCATTACCAATGCCAAAATCAGTAATCTGTTCACCTAACCACATTAAAAAACAAGTTCCAGCTGTAAGGGTAATTAACAATAAGAATCTAAAACCAAATCCTGAAATCATTAATACACCCATATTTTGCAGCCAAACGCTTATCCCAAAAGCCTGAATAATAGCCAAAAATACTGTTGCATAACGAGTAACTTTAGTAATTTTGGCCCTGCCTTCTTCCCCTTCTTTAGCCCATTGTTCTAAAGTAGGGACCACTGCGGTTAAAAGATTCATAATAATAGAAGCATTAATATAAGGCATAATCCCTAAGGCGAAAATAGAAAAACGACTTAATGCTCCTCCGGCGAAAAGGTCAAAAAAGCCTAATATTCCTCCTTGAGCAAATAGATTGGCCATTGCTTCTTTATCTATACCTGGTAAAGGCAAATGACTCCCTAACCTAACCACGACTATCATACCCATGGTAAATAATAATCTCTTTTTTAAATCAGGTATTTTAAATAAATTACGAAATGTTTCTAACAATTATACCACCTCTATCTTCCCACCAACTGATTCAATCTCGCTTATCGCCTTCTGGCTAAATTTATTTGCTTTTATGGTTAATTTCTTAGTTAAGCCACCTTTGGCTAATATTTTTACTCCATATCCTACTTTTTTTACAATCCCTTTATCAATTAATTCTTTCGGGGTAACTATATCACCATCCTCAAATATATTTAATCTTCCTATATTTACGATACTATAATCTTTTTTAAATATATTGGTAAAGCCCCTTTTAGGTACTCTTCTATACAGAGGCATCTGACCACCTTCGAAACCTGGCCTGACCCCACCACCAGAACGAGAATTTTGCCCGTTTGAGCCTCGACAGGAAGTAGAACCATGCCCCGAACCACCACCTCTGCCTACTCTCTTGCGCTTTTTAACTGATTTAGGTGCCGGGCATAAATTATTTAATTTCATTGCTTGTTACCTCCCTTGGTTGTAAGTGTTGGCCATACATTTCCATCACACTTTTCCCTCTTAATTTTGCTACCTCTTTTGCGTTCTTTAAATTTATAAGAGCATCCATAGTAGCTTTGGCAATATTTAAATTATTGCTACTTCCTAAGGATTTAGTTAAAATATTTTGATATCCTGCTGCTTCTAATATTGTTCGAACAGAACCGCCAGCAATAACTCCGGTTCCAGGAGAGGCTGGTTTCATAAAGACCTCAGCAGCTCCATATTGTCCTATAATCGTATAAGGGATAGTTCCTTTTTTTATTCTTACCTTTATTAAGCTCTTTTTTGCTTTCGCTGCCCCTTTTTTAATTGCTTCAGAAACGTCTTTAGCTTTTCCATAGCCTGTGCCTACTATCCCTTCACCATTTCCCACTACAACCATAGCGGAAAAACCAAATCTCCTTCCACCTTTTACAACTTTACTTACCCTATTTACAAAAACAACCGTTTCGTTTAATTCCAAACCTTCAGGGTCTATTTTTAACACTTGTCCACCTCCTCTCTCATTTTTTTCTTAACATATGTCTTGATTCTGAATTTTTTTTGCTAAATTTCTCTTATTTTTGGATTTATATTAAAAATATTATTTCAAATAATTTGCTAAACTAAAAAACTACTTTTCCCTTTCTAGTATTCTCAGCCACAGCTTTTACTCTGCCGTGATAAAGGTAACCTCCTCGGTCGAATACTACTTTTTTTATGCCTTTTTCCTCTAACTTTTTAGCTAATAAACTCCCAAGCATTTCAGCAGCCTTTATATTTCCCTGATATTTTCCTTTTCCCTTAATTTCTGGGTCAAGTGTAGATAGAGAAACTAAAGTTATTCCTTTATTATCATCAATTACCTGGGCATATATATGCTTTAGGCTCCTAAAAATACATAGGCGTGGTTTTTCGCTTCTACCAGATATATTTTTACGTACTCTTTTATGTCTTTTGATCCTAGCCAATCTTCTATCTATTTCGGTCAATATTAGCACTCCTTTCCTATAAAATAGTCGTTAGTGAATAGTCGTCAGCTTCAAACACAAAATGCAAGATAAATTAGTTAACTGACTTCTAGTTAGATAGTTAGTTATTTTAATACTAATATTTATTAACCAGCTAACTAAGTAACTAACTAACGAATTAAATCAGTTTATATTGATTACTTTGCGCCAGTTTTACCCACTTTTCTTCTTACTACTTCATCGACATATCTTATTCCCTTCCCTTTGTAGGGTTCTGGTTTCCGTAATAATCTTATTTTAGCTGCGGTTTCACCTACTAACTGTTTATCAATGCCTTTTATTTTAATTATTTTCTGTTTTTCCACTTCGAATTCAATTCCTTTAGGCGTATCAACCTCGATGGGGTGAGAATAACCTATCTGAATGACCATTTTCCCACCTTCAAGGGCGGCTCGATAACCTACTCCCCGTATTTCCAAAATTTTCTCAAAACCAGAAGATACTCCTTCTACCATATTACTTATTAAGGTTCGGCTTAGTCCATGCAAAGATCGATGAAATTTATTTTCAGAAGGCCTGGAAACAAAAATCTTATCTTCTTCTATCTTTACCTGCATATCTGGATGAAAATTTCTCTCTAAGATACCTCTTTCTCCGGATATTTTTATATTATTATTATTTAGTTCTACTTTAACTCCTTTAGGAATAGTTATGGGCATCTTCCCTATCCTGGACATATGAAAACTCCTCTTTTTCGTATTTCGTATTGCGTATTACTTTTAGCGTACAGCATACAGCATTTAGCGTATAGTTTTAGTGTACGGGTTAAATTTATTCAACCCGTATTGTATTGGTAATTTTCTAAGCGGTCTCGTGAATCGAGCCCTTACTTCTTTCTCTCTTATTTTCTTTACTATATACTAAATATTATATACTAAATACTAATTTATATTTACCAAATATAACAAATTACTTCTCCGCCAAGATAGCGCTGAAGGGCCTCTTTACCAGTCATAATACCCTTAGAAGTAGAAATTATAGCAATCCCGAGACCACCTAATACTACTGGTATCTCATCTTTTTTTACATAGACTCTCAATCCAGGTTTACTAATTCTTTTAAGATTATTAATAGTCTTTTCTTTATTAATATATTTTAAATAGATGGTCAATTGACCTTGCTTATTATCCTCTTTGTATTTATAGTCTCTAATAAAACCTTCGTCTTTTAATATACGAGCAATTTCTAACTTTAACTTTGATGATGGTATAATTAAAGAATCATGCCGCACCTTATTGGCATTTCTAATTCTAGTTAACATATCAGCAACAGGATCCGATACAACACTCATATATAATGTCCTCCTCTCTTTTTACTCCAACTCATTATAGATTTCGTTAAATATGTCTTCTACCAGCTTGATTTAGTTATCCCTGGTAACTCTCCATTGTGCGCCATCGTTCTAAAACATATTCTACATATACCAAATTTTCTCATATAACCTCGAGGTCTTCCGCAAATATTGCAACGAAAATATTTTCTTACTTTATATTTGGGTTCTCTTTTAGCCTTTACTATCAGGGCTGTTTTGGCCACACTATTTCCTCCTTCTTAATACATAATATGACTTACTCATAACTCGCGTATCTCGTGCAAACTAACGTATAGCATTTAGCGCGGAGCGTATACATTTGGTTATACAGTTAGTTGGTTACATGATTAGTTAGTTATTTAGATAAAAAATTAGCACAAACTAATTAACTGTATAACCGTTCAACTGTCTAACAAATATTGATTGGCAATAAGTATTTCTTTGATTTATCAAATCTGTTTCAACTCGAATACTTTTAATGCCGAAAATCGTAAAATACATAACAGACATTCTACTTATGATACTATACGCTAAACGAGGTATGCTCTACACTATTTTTCTTCACGCGATACGAAACATAAACTATTTTTTAAAAGGAGCACCCATTAATTCTAAAAGGGCTTTCCCTTCTTCATCATTTAAGGCACTTGTTACAATAGTAATATTCATTCCCAAGATATTAGTTACTTGATCAAAGTCTATCTCGGGGAAAATTAACTGTTCTTTTATACCTATAGTATAATTCCCTCTCCCGTCGAAAGAATCTGAAGGGATACCTCTAAAATCCCGAATTCTGGCGATAGTAATATTAATAAATTTATCTAAAAATTCATACATTCTATCATTCCGTAAGGTAACTTTGCAGCCTACTGGCATATCTTTTCTAACTCCAAAGTTAGATATAGATCTCTTTGCGCGAGTAATGATGGGCTTCTGCCCGCTAATAACAGCTAATTCCTTTACTGCTTCATCCATAATTTTTGAATCTTTTATAGCACTTCCCAACCCGATATTAATTATTGTTTTCTGCAATCTGGGAACAGCCATTACACTTTTATATTTAAATTTTTTCATCATCTCTGGTACAACTTGTTTAAAATATTTATCTTTCATTCGGGGCATAATCCAACCTCCTAAACCTTGTCTATTATTTCTCCACATTTTTTACACACTCTTACTCTCTTGCCCTCTTTAATTTTCTCTCTTCTTACGGCAGTAGGTTTATTACATTTGTTGCAAATTAATCTAATGTTAGAAGCATGCAATGTACCTTCCTGCGAAATTATTCCGCCTTGAGGAGACTTTTGGGTGGGTTTAGAGTGTTTCTTTAAAAAATTAACACCTTCAACTATTACTTCCGATTTCTTGGGGGAAATATTAACAATTTTCCCTTTTTTGCCTTTATCTTCTCCGATGATAACTAAGACTTTATCACCTTTTTTAAAACCAATTTTACTGTTAACCAAATCACTATCCCTCCCTTCTTATACTACCTCAGACGCTAGTGAAATTATCTTCATAAAATTTTTACTTCTCAATTCCCGAGCAACTGGTCCAAATATTCTGGTCCCAACCGGCTCATTTTGATTGTCAATAATAACTGCTGCATTATCGTCAAATCTAATATAAGAACCATCTGATCGACCAAGTTCTTTCCTAGTTCTTACAACAACCGCCTTAATAACCTCACCTTTTTTACAGGTTCCTCCGACTGCTGCTACCTTAACTGAGGCGACAATAATGTCTCCTATCCTGGCGTATCTCCTGCGGGAACCGCCTAAAACTTTTATACATTGTATTTCTTTAGCACCTGAATTATCCGCAACGAATAAACGCGTTTGCATCTGTATCATCTTGGCTACCCTCTCTCCTTAATCATAATTAGTATATAGTTGTTAGTGAATAGTAATTCGTATCGTGTATTGCGTATCGAGTATTGCGTTCGGAGCACGGCAATCTCGATATACAACTAAAAAGTTAAAGCTAAAAGCGAAAAACCGCAATTCAAAACTCAAAACTTTTTTTCGTATATCGTATTGCGTATCGCGTATTGTGTTCAGACTTAAATGACAAAAAGAAAGAGAAAACCGGCAATCTGGAACAGATAACTATTTACTTGTTACATATTACCCATCACTGTTTCTATCTGGCTCCTTACTTCTATTTTCTTCACGAGATACTGGATGCGAATTCAGTTTTGTGCTTTTCGTTTTTCATTTTATTACTAAATACTATTCACTATTTAATCAGTCGTTAGTAATACATTCGTCTCTCTTGTTTATTGTTTAGTTAGTATTACTTGAAATAACCAATTTACAATATTGTCAGTATTATCTGAATTATCTTATTTCGTTTTTTCTAATACTTCCGTAACTCTCCATCTTTTTCTTTTGCTTAAAGGTCGAGTTTCAGCAATTTTCACTTTATCGCCGATTCTACAGATATCTTTTTCATCATGCGCCATAAATTTAGTTGATTTTTTTATCCTTTTTTTGTAAAGAGGATGTGATACCAGGTATTCAACTTTTACAACTATACTCTTTTCCATACTATCACTTACAACTTTCCCAATTTTTGTTTTAATTATTTTCCCGGACAGCATTTAACCCTCCTTTTTATTTCAATTTACCTTATTTTTTTCTAATTCGATTTCTCTTAAAATTGTTTTTGCTCTGGCAATATTATGTTTTACTTCTTTTATTCTCATAGAATTACCTAATTGTCCTGTAACAGCTTGAAATCTCAAACTAAATAATTCGTCTTTAAAATCAGTCAGTTTCTTTTGTAATTCTTCTAATGATAAATCTCTTAATTCACTTGCTTTCATTTATCCCACCACCTGTTCGTCTCTGGAAAAAAAACGAGTTTTAATGGGTAACTTATGGGCGGCTAACCGCATCGCTTCTTTAGCTAAATTTAGTTCAACTCCGCCTAATTCAAATAATACCTTTCCAGGTTTTACTACTGCCACCCAATGGTCTGGGGCTCCTTTTCCTTTGCCCATCCTGGTTTCTGCTGGTTTTTTAGTCGCTGATTTATCAGGAAACATTCTTACCCAAACTTTTCCACCCCTTTTTACTGCATGGGTAATGGCAACCCGTGCCGCTTCTATCTGGGCACTAGTTATCCAATGAGGCTCTAATGCTTGCAAACCAAAATCGCCAAAAGCAATAAAATTTCCTTTTTGGGCACATCCTTTCATGGTTCCTCTATGTGTTTTTCGATATTTTGTTCTAGTTGGTTGTAACATCTTTCCGTGCTCCTTCCCCACTTGATTCTTCTTCCTTCTCGTCAGTTAAAACCTTGTTTGCTTCTTTCTGGTTAGATACCTCTTTGTTTTTTGTAGGAAGTATTTCTCCTCGGAAAATCCAAACCTTCACGCCAATTTTGCCATAAGTTGTATTAGCTTCAACAAGACCATAATCTATGTCCGCTCGCAAAGTATGGAGAGGTAACCTACCCTCTAAATGCCATTCTGTTCTTGCTATTTCAGCCCCACCTATTCTGCCTGAACAAGATACTTTTATTCCTTCAGCGCCCATTCTCATAGATCGG